>DATGFZ010000520.1:0-2279 GCA_035308805.1 Puia sp.
GGAAATTATGGACATTATTATGGAGATAACCTGACAGCTAAAGAAAGAAAAGCAATTCTTGAATACCTGAAAACACTGTGAAATATTTATTTCGTGCCGCTTGATCAAAATACCTAAGATCATTTTGTCTCTCACCAGTACATTTGTAATGCCATTCAACATCAATTGCAACTTCATAAAACCATAGGATATAAGATCATCCGGCAATGGCTTCTCTCAAAGGAACTGCAGCCATTTGCTTTCCAGGAAGAGACATGGCAACGTATCATCGATGGAAATTCAGGATTGGTAAATGCTCCAACCGGTTGCGGAAAGACATTTTCTGTTTTTCTCGGTTCGTTAATTGATTTTATCGATCACCATCCTGATAATTACAAAAGCAGGTCAAAAAACAGTTTGCAATTATTATGGGTAACGCCTTTGCGTGCTTTGGCAAAAGATATTGGCCGAGCAATGGAAGAAGTCATTGATGAACTGGGAATGAAATGGAAGATCGGGATTCGTAACGGCGATACCGAAACCAGTGAAAGACAAAAGCAAAAAAGGCAAATGCCGGAAGTGCTGATCATCACTCCGGAAAGTTTGCATTTATTATTGGCGCAAAAAAACTATCCCGACATATTCAAATCCCTGAAAATTATTGCTGTGGATGAATGGCACGAATTACTCGGAAGCAAGCGCGGGGTGCAAGTCGAATTGGCCATTTCGAGAATAGTTAATTGCCAATCATCAATGGCAAGAGCTGAAGATCCCTCAACCAACTTTCAACATCCATTAACCAATCCTAAAAACCCAGCTTCTTTGACCATCTGGGGCATATCGGCAACGATCGGCAATTTGGAAGAAGCGAAAGAGGTTTTGCTCGCCCCTCTTTCTATGAGGGGCCGGTTGGGGAGTAAAGCAGTAATTGTAAAAGCCAACATTAAAAAAAATATCCAAATTGAATCCATTATCCCTGACGAAATTGAAAATTACCCCTGGGCAGGTCATCTCGGTTTGCGACTTGTTCACAAAGTAATTCCCATTATTCAGCAAAGCAGAACAACACTTATTTTCATCAACACACGTGGAATGAGTGAAACATGGTATCAGTTATTGTTAAGTACATCGCCCGATTTAGCCGGAGCGCTTGCATTGCACCACGGCTCAATTGATATGGAATTACGAACATGGGTGGAAGAAGCATTACATGCCGGAAAATTAAAGGCAGTTGTTGCTACGGCAAGCCTGGATCTGGGTGTTGACTTTCGCCCGGTAGAAACTGTTATCCAGGTTGGTTCACCTAAGGGTGTCGCACGTTTTTTGCAAAGAGCGGGAAGAAGCGGACATCAGCCGGGTGAAGTAAGCAAAATATACTTTCTTCCCACCCATACCCTGGAACTTGTTGAAGCAGCAGCTCTGAAAGCGGCAATGGAGCTGAATTTCATTGAAAGCCGCCAGCCGATGATTTTATGTTTCGATGTACTTATTCAATACCTCTCCACGCTTGCCATATCAGATGGTTTTTATCCTGATGAAATTTTTAAAGAAATAAGATCAACGCATTGTTATGCCGAAATAACGGAAGAAGAATGGCAAAAAATCCTTCATTTTATTTCTGAAGGCGGCGTAGCGCTGCAGCAATACGATGAATTTAAAAAAGTGGAGATCATTCAAGGGCTGTACAAAATAAACAATCGTCGTGTTGCGATGCGGCATCGCTTACACATCGGAACGATAGTTAGCGATTCAATGATGAAAGTAAAATTTATGAGTGGCGGCTTTATTGGAGTCATAGAAGAATATTTTATTTCCCGCTTGAACCCGGGGGACGTATTTACGCTCGCCGGTAGAAAACTTGAATTTGTAATGATTAAAGATATGACAGCGCTGGTAAAAAAATCAAATGCGAAAAAATCAATTGTTCCCAGCTGGCAGGGGGGCCGCATGCCGCTTTCTGCAAATCTTGGTATAATGCTGCGAAAAAAATTGAACGAAGCCTTTACCAAGGAGAAAAAAGAGGTTGAATTGGAAGTTTTGCAACCGCTTTTTGAATTGCAGCAAACGCTTTCCCATGTCCCAAAAGAAAACGAATTGCTTATTGAACATATACAAACAAAAGATGGATATCATCTTTTTGTTTATCCTTTTGAAGGAAGACTGGTCCATGAAGCAATGGCTGCCTTATTATCCTATCGCATCAGTAAAATTATACCCATCACATTTTCATTCGCAATGAATGATTATGGTTTTGAATTATTGAGCGATCAACCCATTCCCGTTGATGATACAAATGTTTA
>DATGFZ010000521.1:0-4155 GCA_035308805.1 Puia sp.
AATTCCTCCGAATTGTTTTGGTGGGTTATTGTCCTGCTGCATGTCAGACCCAGCTTTTCCAGAAGTTTTCTGGATCTTATGTTATGGGGAACGGTTATGGCTAAGATAACCGGCATCTTCAAGGTGTTTTTCGCAAACTCCATGGTTCCCGTTGCCATTTCGAAGGCGAAACCTTTCCCGGTAAATTCGGGCAGCAACGCAAAGCCGATGTCGGGATTCTCCAAATCTCCTCTTTTAATTAAACCACACATTCCGACAGGCGTTTGATGATTTTTTGTTTCGACGAGAAACAGCCCAAAACCATTTTCCCGATAACTTTTAATCGGGCCGTTTTCGAGATATTCTTTTGCCTGCTCTGTTGTCCTGATATTTCTATCGCCAATAAACTCCAGCCAGCCGGGACTGTTCACCAGTTGGATGATAAACTTTGTGTCGTCTGTTGTAAACTCCCTGAGTCGCAGTCTTTTTGTATCTAAAATGTAATTCATTGGTTCATAAATCAGGAATGAGCAGGTTATCTTTTCGGCATTCTTGGTTAACCTGTAAGTTTTGAATAAAGATATTATTAATGTGGATGCCGGCGAACTGAAAATGAATGGGAAGGCAGGTCGTATGCGGGATAGTGGTCGATTCGGATGGGCATGAAAGCTTAATAACAGCCCGTCTTCACACCGCTTTTTTGAATTTACCTGGCTTGACTTCTTTGTAAATTAATTCCCTGTCAATGAGATTGAGAATATCCAGATCCAGTGTTGAATCAAATTTACGGGCAAACAATGCCGGGCTTTTCAATAAGAGGGGCAGGTCAATTACCGTTAGTATTTTTGGACGCGCGCCGCCGTGCGACCAGTCCATATAACGATAATTTTCAGAGACCACTTTATCTTTATAGGGAGAATTCATGATGATGGAGGTGATGAGAAATTCATCCGAGCCCCATGTATATTTGAAGAAATTACTGATTTTTTTGTTTTCGTTCAAGAACTCATAAATATATGTTGCCACCTCCATGGATATCGTCCAGTGGGCGCTGTAAGGACCTCCATACAGTCCATATTCCAGCGGAAATTTGCGCTCGGGAAGAATAAAACTAAGCAGCTGTTCAATACGCGTTTTGCCTTTAAACCGGTAATTGGTCAGGTGGTATTTGGTAAACCGCTGCAAAGCGCTGTCCCACCATTCGGAAGGTGGTGTTTCAAACTTTATAAATGACTTTCCTGTATTGGCTTCAAGAAAATGACAGATTTGGCTGGCTGATTTTAACGGGTAGTCCTGTCCGGTAAGAATATTTACAAAATCGTACTGCTTTCCGCTATGGAGAATTTCCTCAATGCCATTCAGGATGGCCTGTAAACAGCTGTAACCTGCCCATTGCACGACCACTCTTTTCTCAATCAATTTGGTTCCTGGTAAATTGGCCAATGCCGCAAAATTTTCCTCCGTATTTTTTTTATCCGCATGGACATAAAAATCAAAACATTCATGGCTCATGGTTTTGATCAGCCTCGCCACAAACGCAGGGTTTTTATGACATATGATGATGTGGGCGACCTTCATGGTTGTATAACGCATTTCTGATTCCGGAATTGCCATCAGAAAAAGCGATTATTGTTAACGACTGCAGCCGCCCAGGTATTCTTGCGGGTTTTTACTAATCCCCTCATGAATTACCTCTATGAAAAACGACGGAAAACTGCTAAAAACCCCCCTAATTTTAAAAAAACAGGGATTAAATAAAATCACTATCTTGAAATCAGGTGAATATTATTCACCGGCTGATCAATTCGGTTAAACTCGACTGCATTTATGAAAAAGACCATGGTTATTTTGGAATGGATACATTCTGGCACCTTCGTTTCCTCTGCACCATCAAATAATTATACCGGCACACCTTATTCCGTCCATGCTCAAAACCTGTCCTCCTGTTTTGACCGTGGTCCGGTTAACTTTTTGCATTTCCCTTTGGACGGTCATTTACGACAAATCACCAACGCGGAGGGATCTGGTGATAAGAAAGCACGGTTTCTATTGCCGGACGAGAGGGAAACCGGAAACCCACTTTATTTCCCGATGGAAAACGGAACACAAACCATTGAATATAGTAACCCGGCATTCCGGACTGCCGCATCCAGGTGCAGATGATGCAGAAAAAGAAAAAATAAAATAACCTGACAATGAAATTTCTTTTTTTTATTTTATTTCTTTTTTTTGCCGCTACAGGCACCGCGCAACCTTTTTTGGACAGCCTGCGCCGGCAACTTCAAGAGGCAAAACCTGATACTGACAAATTAAAAGCGACCGGTGACCTGGCACAATATTACGGGGTCATCCGTTTTGATAGTTCCATTTATTACGCAAACCAAACGCTGGATCTGGCTGAGAAATCGAGATACCCTTATGGATTATTTCTTGCCTACAGAAGCATATTTGCCGCAACCAATTCGATAGGCGATTATCCCAAGGCGCTTGAATGGGCGCTTAAAGAATTAAAAGTAGCGGAGCAATTAAAAGACCGCAGGTTAGCCAGCATGGCCTGGAGTCAATTTGGATTAGAACTCGTAAGCAGGGAGGTGAATAATGATCGAGATGCGATCATGCATTTCAATGAAGCGGTCCGTTTGCAAATGGAATCGGGCGAGCCGCTGGCAAATATCCATGACGCGTTTTCACAAATGGCCATTGTATATTTAAAGAAACACCAATTGGACTCTGCGTTGATGTATGCCCAGAAAGCCTACGAACTGTCTTCCAGATCAAACACGATCAACAAGATTTATGGCAGCTTAGAATTTGCCATATTGGGCAATATCGAACAGGAAATGGGCAACGACCAGCTTGCAGAGAAAAACTACCGGCTGGGTATTGACCATGCAAAGAAATATAATGTTCTTTACCTGGAGGCAAGGCTGGACTATAACCTTGCCGGTTTTTTCAATAAGATGAATAAGCCTGATTCCTGTATCATTTATGCGCTGACCTCTTTGCAATTGTGCCAGCAGTTTAATTACGGGGATTATGCTTTTGCAGCAAGTAAGATCCTCATGCAACTGTATGAATCTGAGCATAAGCCCGACAGTGCCTTTAAATATATTAAACTGATGCTGGCTGCCAAGGACACGATCTTCAACCAGCAAAAAGCCAGGCAGATCCAATTGCTCGTTTTTGACGAAAAGCAACGCCAGCAGGAGATTGAATCGGCAAATGAAAAATATCGAAACCAGATCAGGACTATTGGATTGGTATCTGCCTTGTGTGTGTTTTTGATCATCGCCTTTATTCTTTATCGCAATAACAGCCAGAAACAAAAAACAAATAAAGTACTGGAAAGCACGCTGACAAACTTAAGAGCCACACAGGCCCACCTTATTCAATCCGAAAAAATGGCCTCGCTGGGAGAACTTACTGCAGGCATTGCGCATGAAATCCAAAATCCCCTGAATTTTGTAAATAATTTTGCTGAAGTGAGCAATGAGCTGGTTGAAGAGATTCAGGAAGAAAGGCGGAAGGATCAGGGCAAAAGGAATGATCAGTTGCAGGATGACCTCCTGCAGGATGTCAGGCAAAACCTCGAAAAAATAACTCATCACGGCAAAAGAGCAGATGCCATTGTAAAAGGAATGTTGCAGCACTCACGGTCAAGCACAGGCGTAAAAGAACCAACGGATATCAATGCATTGGCAGATGAATATTTACGATTGAGTTACCACGGGTTGCAGGCAAAAGACAATGCATTCCGCGCGGCGATGAAAACTGATTTTGATCACGGTATCGGAAAAATAAATATCATTTCCCAGGATATTGGCAGGGTGCTCCTGAACCTGTATAACAATGCTTTTTATGCCGTGAATGAAAGGAAAAAGTCGGAAGGTTCAGGATATGACCCCATTGTCGGTGTCCGCACAAAAAAAATAAATAATAAAATCGTGCTAACGGTGTCGGACAATGGAAACGGCATCCCCCGTAAAGTGGTAGATAAGATCTTTCAACCATTTTTCACCACCAAGCCAACGGGGCAAGGCACTGGCCTGGGTTTGAGTCTCAGCTATGACGTGATCAAAGCACATGGCGGGGAAATAAAAGTGGAGACGAATGAAAATGAAGGAAGTATGTTTATCATTCAATTGCCTTTTGCGTGAATCACGGGTCTGACTGATG
>DATGFZ010000522.1:0-7537 GCA_035308805.1 Puia sp.
GGTATCAGCGGACTTCAACCCCTTTCATTAAAAGAAGTCAATGACAATGATGATCTGGTAAAGCTCACCAATAAAAAAATAAAACCAAATCAATCAGAAGAAGAACAATTTGATAAACAACTGAAACGACTGATCTTTTCACTCCATAAAAGCGCCGCCTCTTTTTACAGCGACAATGATTATTATCTGGGAAGAAGTAACGATTAAGCAGAGGACTGAGACCGGGGATCAGCATAACGGCTGGAGGTTGGTTCCTTTCTCAATGCAGGATGGTGATTTTCCGAGGGGGAAAAATTCAAAATCGCAGGTGCCTCACCGTTAGTCCGTCGTTAATTAATTGTTTGAGGGAGTCGATTCCGATTTTAATATGGCGTTCCACAAAATCGCCCGTAACCTTTTTATCGCTTTCCTCTGTCTTCACGCCTTCGGGAATCATTGGCTGATCGCTTACCAACAGCAAAGCGCCGGTTGGGATTTTATTAAAAAAACCAACGGAAAAAATGGTTGCTGTTTCCATGTCAATGGCGTAAGCTCTTATTTTTTGCAGGTATTCTTTAAACACTTCATCATGCTCCCACACGCGGCGGTTGGTGGTATAGACCGTTCCGGTCCAATAATCAACTCCATACTCACGGATGGTGGTCGAAATTGCTTTTTGCAACGCAAAAGCAGGCAGAGCCGGCACTTCCGGCGGAAAATAATCATCGGAAGTCCCTTCGCCGCGTATCGCAGCGATCGGTAAAATCAAATCGCCAAGTTTATTCCTTTTTTTTAATCCGCCGCATTTCCCGAGAAACAAAACCGATTTCGGTTTGATTGCAGTAAGCAAATCCATCACGGTGGCAGCCGTCGGGCTCCCCATTCCAAAATTAATGATCGTAATGTTTTCTGCCGTTGCGCATTGCATCGGTTTATCTTCACCCATCGCTTTCACGTTGTACCATTGGGCAAAAAGATGCACGTAGTTATTAAAGTTTGTCAGCAAAATATATTCACCAAAATTTTCCAGCTTTTCACCCGTATATCGCGGCAACCAGTTTTTTACAATTTCTTCTTTGCTTTTCAATGTTTACTTTTTATAGTTTGACTATTTAAGGTCCCAGGTGATAAAATCATCATTACATTTTCGTTGTCCCGAAACCTTGTACACCAACCGTTTCATCGCCGGTCCTGTACCCGGTTAATCGTTAGCGTTAGTTGCAGCTGCTTTTTATATGCGGTCTCATTATTCCAACAGAACGCCTGTCCATTCGGTCATATCACAAATTAACGCATTTGATCAATTCTCAAATTGGTTTTGTAAATTTAGCCAATTGTTTTGGTCATGATAAAAATCTACTATCCTGCTTATTCTTATAAAATCAAAGAGGAAGGCACAGGCAGAGAATATATTTTTGATGAATTGCGCAAACAGTGGACTCGGCTTACCCGTGAAGAATGGGTGAGACAGAATTTTATTCAATATTTGCTCCAGGTAAAAAAATACCCTTCTTCTTATGTTGCTGTGGAAAGAAAAATGAAACTCGGCGAGGTAAACAAACGCTTTGATCTATTGGTATTTGACCGTGCTGCCAAGCCGTGGATGCTGATAGAATGTAAAGGTCCAAACATTGTTCTTGACAAAGTCGTGCTGTGGCAGGTGCTGCATTATAATATTGCGATCCCGGTAAAATATCTTGTAATCACAAACGGCGAGGAATGCCATGCTTATGTAAAAGGGCTGCTGGATTTTGAGGCCATTCCTTTTTTACCCAGTTATGACGAATGAGTTTTATTACACGTCACGTGCCTTCCCGGCGCGGGCTCGTAAAAGACCGGTAGGGAATCCTAAATAGAAATTGCCGCGACCACGGGCTTCCTGCCAAGATGACTTTTGCTTACTTGCTGGTCTTCAGTTTATCTTTAAATACTTTTTCAAATTTTTCAACCTTGGGTCGAATGACCAGTGAGCAATACGGTTGTGAGCCATGCAAGCGGTAATAATCCTGGTGATAATTTTCGGCAGGATAGAATTCCGAGAACTTGGTTATTTCGGTAACGATCGGCTTATCATAAGCTTTGCTTTCGTTCAACTTTTGTTTATAAAGTTCCGCTTTTTGTTTTTGGAAATCATCATGATAAAATATTGCGCTTCGGTATTGTGTTCCAACATCATTCCCTTGCCTGTTTAATGTCGTCGGGTCGTGGGACTCCCAAAAAACTTCCAGCAGTTCATCGTAACTGATCAGTTTCGGATCATAAATGATCTGCAAACATTCAGCATGCCCGGTATTTCCGCCACAGACCTGCTCGTACGTCGGGTTTCTCACAGAACCGCCTGAATAACCGGAGGTCACCTTAGCTACCCCCTTCAATTCCTGAAAGATTGCTTCGGTACACCAAAAGCAACCGGTGGCAAACGTTGCTGTGTCAGTTTTAATTCCGTTGTCGGTAATGATATCTTCATTCATAGACGTATATTGATTGTTTAATTCAATGGCGGGAGAAGTAAGGACAAAAACTGAAGTTAGTACAGATAAAATAATCATGATCGCCTGTTTTGTTGACGCAAGTTAACCTATGCCATAAACGGGTTTTGCAATCTGCATGACAAAAAATGATTATTAGATGTTCCTTAACGGATGAACATACGAAGCTTTGGCAAAAGAGACGGATAATGTTGGTATGGTTTTTTTTGTTAGCTTTATTATAAATCAATTTTTATGCGCGGCAGAGACGGAAGCTTTCTTTATTTATTCCTGGGGCTTTATGCCATTATGATAAGCTGGTATTACAATCATTCTTTCCTTTTAGTGATCATTCATTATATTTTTTGGCCGATCTACCTGATCTACGAATTGTTGATGGGTCATTTATCTCACGACATGTGGAAAATAATTCCAGAGTCTTATTTTAAATAGGGTTTCCCCGTCGAATGCCGCCAACATAATTCCTTAAACTTGTCTGAAGTAGTTTAATTCAACATGAAATTTTTTCCTGATTCGGCATTGGTGCAACTTGAATTCGATAAAGTGAAAGCTTTGCTGGCAGTGAATTGTAAAACAGAATATGCCAGGACAAAAACGGACAGTTTACGTATTCATACAAAACGCGAAGCCATTGAACTGGAATTGCAGCAAACCAATGAATATAAATTGATATTGCAAAACACCCTGTATTTCCCTAATGATTTTGTGGTAAATGTATCAAAAGAATTAAAATTACTTTCAATACCTGGAGCGGTCCTGAGCGGTGAGCAGTTTTTGCAGCTTCGCAAACTCGCCGAAAACATTCATAACATTTTTCGATGGTTTGACAATGACAAACGGATTGCCTATCCCGCCATGCTACAGGTGATAGCCGATACTTACTATGAAAAAGCGATTTCCGTCTTAATCGGTGAGGTACTGGATGATAATGGAAATGTTCGTGATGGTGCCAGTGAATCGCTTGCTGATATACGCATGAAATTGTTCCGAAGACGAAATGAATTGCGGAGAATGTTTGATAAAATTTTGTCAAGGCTTCAAAAACTTGGATATGTTGCAGATATTGAAGAATCGTTTTTAAACGGCCGCCGGGTGCTGGCCATTCATGCTGAGCAAAAAAGACAGGTGAAAGGAATTCTTCACGGCGAGAGTGATACGCGCAAAACTTCATTTGTGGAACCCGATGAAACAATTGGTCTGAACAATGAGATCTTTTCCCTTGAACATGAAGAAGCGCGCGAAGTGTATCGCATATTGCGCGAGCTTACTTCCAAACTTTCTGTCTATGCACCACTACTGGCAACCTATTTTACCATTTCCGGAGAATATGATTTTACACATGCCAAGGCCAGATTTGCTATGGATATCAACGGCAATCATCCGATGCTGAATGACCAGGCGCATATTCACCTCATTCAAGCCCATCACCCGCTGTTATTGTTGTACAACCAAAAGAATAAAAAGCCAACAGTACCGATAAACATTGAGTTGAATGAAAAAAATCGGATTCTGGTCATATCAGGTCCAAACGCCGGCGGAAAAACGGTCACCCTGAAAACTGTGGGGTTATTGCAGTTAATGGTGCAAAGCGGTCTGCTTATTCCCGTTCATCCAAACTCTGAAATGGGCATTTTTAAACAGATCATGATCCACATTGGTGATACGCAGTCTTTGGAATTTGAATTGAGCACCTACAGCTCGCATTTGATGAACATGAAATATTTTATGGAGAATGCGAACGGGCGAACCCTTTTTTTTATTGATGAATTAGGAAGTGGCAGTGATCCGAATCTTGGCGGAGCTTTTGCCGAAGTGATTTTGGAGGAACTGGTCAAAAAACATGCAATGGGAATTGTTACTACCCATTATTTGAATCTGAAGGTGATGGCCAATAAGACGCCGGGAATAATTAACGGAGCGATGTCGTTTGATGAAAAGAATTTGCAACCATTGTATAAATTGATTATCGGAAAGCCCGGAAGTTCATACACTTTTTCCATTGCAGAAAGGATCGGATTGGATCACCAGCTGGTTTCCCGGGCCAGAGACCTGGTGGATGAAGATCATTTTCGCCTGGATAGATTATTAAATAGGACAGAGCAGGATCTGCGCAATTTGGAACAAAAGGAAAAGGAATTGCACCAGTTGCTCAAAGCAAATGAACAATTAAAAAAGGAAATGGAAACGCTGATCAGTAAGGAACAGCATCAGCAGCGTGTTGAATTGTTAAAACATCAGAACAGGGTTTCAGAAGACCGTATATTGTATTTGAAGGAAATGGAGCGCAAACTGAAACAAATTATTTTCGATTGGCGCAAAGCAGAAAATAAAAATGAGGTGATCAAACAAATGCAGGCGCTTCTTTTTAAACAAAAAGAAAAACAGGTAAATGAAAAAGTAAAAAAGAAATTCGATTCCAAATATGTTGAAACCGGCGAAGCAGTTAAAACGGGCGATAAGGTAATGATGAAAAAAAATCACCAGGTTGGCCTGGTCAAAGAAATCCGCAATAAAAAAGCGGTTGTACAGATCGGTTTAATGCCAATGACCGTTAACATCGACGACATCATTGTTGTGAAAGACAAAAATCCTGAAAAGGCTGAATGATCAGTATGGTCTGTTTTCTGCCATCAAGTCGCTGTAAGATTGACCAATATAATCTTCGGTGCTGATGTTAAAAAATGCCGCGTATTCATTGCATTGCTGTTTCAACAGGAGAATTCCCAATTCTCCGCTGGTATCAATAGCCTCCACTTCAATGAAAGTCCCCAGGTCCGCGATGGTATCGAAATGAAATTTTACATTCTCGATAAAATAGATTTTCCTTTTTTTATTTACAATCGCCTTAATCCCCAATGACCGTGTCAAAATTTCCTTTAAATTATTACCTGGATCATGGTGGTGTAAGAGCACATCCGATCTTTTTGCATCCGCTGTATTCAGTCGCTGATAATGGATCAAAGCGTTTTCAATGGTGCCTTCACGCAATTTTAATCGGCCATATTGAACATGAAAATAAGTATCTGTTTGCTGATCCTCGCCAATGAATGCGGGGTTCAGGGAAAGCAATTGTTTTTCCGCCTTTTCCAGATCACTTGTCCTGGCTTTGAATTCAACATTCAATATGGGCATTGGCTTAATCATAAATCTGATTCAACACAGGGTATTGTAGTATATTCATTTCCATACCTCGATCATATAGGTGTAAAGATGCGGCCCGAACTGTTCGCATAAAATTCTTTTTTTGGTCCTGGGCGGTAAATGGGGCCATGTACCCTGGTCAAGACCAGGAGCGGGCATAAATTTAGCAATCCTCCAATCCTGTTTTACCGATTTTTGCATAAATCATGCCTCCCTTGTCTGATCTTATGAATTGCTGTGGCAAGTTTACGATATTTGTAATTAAATTACCCGGCTTGAAGGAAAACAGGATCGTTTATAGGTGCACGTTAGTCTCGGCGGCTTTGCTTATGGCTGCTGCAATGGCGCGCGGAATAAGTGTCAATAATATTTTTGTCGCGATAAACACCGGTGATGTAAATAAACATTTCGCTAATTCCGTTTTAATTGATTGGATACTAAGCGCCATGTTATTGTTCCTAACCTCCATTTGGCTGCTATTCCTTTCCGGTGATCTGAAAAGATTGAGAAGAAAAGCATGGCTTCAGGGGATGTTGATCGGATTGGCTTTAACGATTTTTGGGGCTGCGCTTTGGGTCAGATACCCGACATCGATTCATTTGCCCGTCTTCTCCCTGACAGGCTTGGTGTTGTTGGTGCCTTTGTTGGTCTACGGGAGGACTTTTAAACAATAGGATTAAATGTCCCATACAGGTACCTGATTACTCACGCCAACAATGCGTCTGTATAGATTTTCTGCAGGTTTCCTTACAAAACCTTGAGCATCCTTTATAACGGCCCGACAACGCGACAAGCGATGCAGTGAGGCATTTGTTGCAACTTTCCGGGGGCAAATTGCTTTTGTAAGGCCGGATCGGACCTGCAATCGAAAGTTGCACCAGGTTTATGTTCTTTTGACTATCGATACAGCGGGTGATTGGCATGGAAAAAGGCGGATTTTTCCTGGAAACAATTTAACATGTTGATCACCCATTTCTTGATAGAAAAACAAAACAGAACGGTTTGTCTGTCGGTGTCGCCAATGACCCGTGGCAATATGCACATCAGGATCTCCGTGGTCTTTATTACCTTCCATTTTTCTTTACTTAACTCATGTAAATAGAAATTTTTCAAGTGATCATAGAATAAATGTTTTTCTACAACCAGAGAAACCAGGATGCAACCGTTCCAGCAGTTGCAAAAGAAAAACCTCGGCCCGTCATACTGAAAAGGACATGTACCAGGGCAGGTATTTATTTGATGTACATAATGTGGTTATCATTATTTCTTTTCCTGAATCGAAAATTTCGCGATTGGCAGACAACGCAGGCGCAGCGATAAACTGCCAGCATGCAAGATATACAGCACATGCCGATAATTAAATATGAACTTATTTTTCCCCCGGGAAGAAAATCCACATTATTTTAGACACCATGCTTCCGCCAGATCATGACGAAAACAAATTGTTAACAAACCGTTGCACCCGAAGTGAAACATATCGATTAAAATTGTGTAGTGAAGGACAGGCAGGTTTGCTCCCCGCATGGTATTTGCACTGATCTGCCCGATATTCAATGTAGCAAAATGAAAAAGATCATCTCAGGTATAATATTGATTTTTACCATCGCCTGTACTCAGGCCCAGAATAAAGACATAGAATCGGTAAAGAAAACAGAACAGACACGGATCAGTTGTCTGGTGACCAGGGATACAGCTACCCTGAATAAAATATATGATGATGATGTGATTTTCATAAACACTTTGGGAGAAACGCTTGATAAAAAAAGAGTATTGACCTTAATCGTTGAGCCGGACAGAAAATATACGACAGCTGAAATTGATTCCTTCACCAGCGTGCGACTGTTTGGCACGACAGCCGTGCTGATGACAAAAACCACGTTGATCAGAACGCTTCACAATGTGGTCTCTACACTCCACAACAGCCAAAT
>DATGFZ010000523.1:0-8043 GCA_035308805.1 Puia sp.
ACACCGAAGCGATCAATCATGATCCGGCTTTGACTTTTTTTCAAACAGGTGCTCAACAGGGAAACCGCCCAAGCATGGGCTCCTGGCTCAGTTACGGACTTGGCAGTGAAAACAAAAATCTTCCTTCGTTTTGTGTACTGCTTTCCAAAGGAAAAGGAAACGGACAGGGCGTGTATTCAAAATTATGGTCGAACGGTTTTTTGGATTCGATTTATCAGGGCGTTCAATTCAGCAGCGGAGAAAATCCGGTTTTGTATCTGAATGATCCTGAATCCATGAGCAGAGCGGATAGGAGAAAGATGATAGATAAACTGGCCGAACTGAACGATCAGTCGTTAAAAGAATTCGGCGATCCGGAGATCACAACCAAAATTCAGCAATATGAAATGGCGTACCGCATGCAAACGATCGTTCCGGAGATCACCGACATGTCGAAGGAGCCGGAAGATACGGTTAAGCTTTACGGTCCTGAATGTTTGGTACCAGGCACTTTTGCTGCGAATTGTCTGCTGGCAAGAAAATTATCAGAAAGCGGGGTTCGTTTTGTTCAATTGTATCATCAGGGATGGGATAGTCACAGTAATCTTCCCAATGAGCTGAGGGGTCAGGCAAAAGATGCAGACCAGGCTTCAGCGGCATTGGTCACCGATCTCAAACAAAGAGGATTGCTGGACGAAACACTCGTGATCTGGGGTGGTGAATTTGGAAGGACAAATTACAGCCAGGGAAAACTTACTAAAGAAAATTATGGCCGGGATCATCATCCGCGATGTTTCACCATTTGGATGGCGGGAGGCGGGGTAAAGCCTGGCGTATATGGCCAGACAGATGATTTCGGATATAATATCGTAAATGACCCGGTGCATGTACACGATTTTCATGCAACCGTACTTTACCTGATGGGATTGGATCATGAAAAGCTCACCTTCAAACATCAGGGCCGGCGTTATCGGCTGACTGATGTAGCGGGGAAAGTGGTCAATGGCTTGATTGCATAAAAACTTAAGTGATCCCTGTTTTCGGGTACAATAAATTTTTAATTCGGGTGCCGGCAGGAACCTTACTTAACTGTTGAATTTACCGTGGACAACCCTTAGCCGAAAAACCTGATCAACGACATCAACTTAGATGGTCCGAAAAGGAAAAAGTATGATGGAAAGTTCTGAATTGCTTTGTCACAAGTCATGACAATCATTGCGAAATACGCACCAAAACAATACAAAATGAACCGCAGAAAATTCATTCGACAGACTACAGCAGCAACCTCAGGTCTCCTCTATCTTCCCTCTTTATTAAAAGCCCCAAAAAAGGATGACATCATCCTGGGGCATCACAATAAGCGCTATCGGATCAACACGGCTTGGAGCCAGCTGGATGTGGCAAAATATCCTGTGAAAGATTGCCATGAAATGGTGCAGGACAGCAAGGGCAGGATTATCCTGTTGACCAATGAGACAAAAAATAATGTCATCTTCTACGATAAAAAGGGCAAGCTCGTTGATACGTGGGGACATGAATACCCCGGCGCGCACGGACTTACCTTATTTAATGAAAACGGACAGGAGGTATTGTTCATCTGTGACAATAACCGCCATCAGGTCATCAAAACAACGCTGGATGGCCGGGTGCTGATGACGCTCGATTTTCCAAAAGAAACGGGTCAGTATTCAAAAGCCGAAGAATATATTCCAACCGAGACTGCGATCACTGAAAACGGAGATATTTATGTCGCAGATGGATACGGAAAGGATTTCATCATTCAATATGATTACCAAGGAAACTACATCCGTCACTTCGGGGGTAAAGGTGATAAAGAAGAAAATTTATTGAATGCACATGGCATTTGCATAGATCATCGCAGGAAAAATAATCCAACCCTTATCATCACGTCGCGTCAGCAAAATGCATTCAAACGCTTCACCCTCGAGGGAAAATGGATCGATACCATTCCGCTTCCCGGCGCATGGGTTTGCCGCCCGGTGATAAACGGCGATTATTTATATAGCGCAGTTTTGCAAAGCAGTTCACACGTCGGCGAGAAGTCGGGCTTTGTCACGATTCTTGATAAAGATTTCAAAGTCGTTTCCAACCTCGCAGGAAATGAACCGACTTACTCAGGCAGTAAGCCCGATGAAATGCACCAGACGATGCAGGTTTTTCAATACCCCCACGATGTCTGTATTGATGATGAGCAAAACATGTACGTGGCGCAATGGAATTCGGGACATGTTTATCCGTACAAACTAGAACCAGTTGTATAACAAGATGCCGAACTGGAAAAATATTTTGTTCAGCGCAACGATTGCCGCAAATTGCCTGCTTTGTTTTTTGTTCATTTTTTACGACAGGCTGACTGTTCCTTCATTGCTCCAGGTTGTCGGCCGCGCGCATCCTTTGTTTCTTCATTTCCCCATTGTATTATTCGCGCTTTTCATCATCTGGATATGGATCGTTCCAAAAAAGCATTTTCATTCCACTGAATTATTTGATGATATCGGCAAATGGTTATTGCTGTCAACTGCATTTACGGCCGCAATCACTGCTTTAATGGGCGTTTTTTTATCAAAAGAACCAGCCTACAACCAGGATTCATTGCAATGGCATAAATGGAGCGGCGCGTTTATTTCTTTGCTCAGTTTTTTGTGGTATATATTTAACGACCAGGTAAACAGAACAAAAATTTCGTTGGCCGCTGCAAGCATCGTGAGCACCATGGTGGTAATCATCGCGGGTCACCAGGGAGCAAGCATTACACACGGCGATAATTTCCTGCTGGCACCTGTTTACCATGATCAGCCACGAAAAAAAGTTTCTTTTGATGAAGCCGTTGTGTTTACTGACATGGTGAAACCCATCCTGGATACCAAGTGCACGAGTTGTCACAACACCAAAAAAGCAAAAGGTGAATTGGTAATGGAAACACAGCAGCTGTTGCTCAGGGGTGGCAAGGATGGGGCTTTGTGGGATACGACAGATGTCAACATGAGTTTGTTGCTGCAGCGCGTGCATTTGCCGGAAGAGGAGAAAAAACACATGCCTCCGGCCGGTAAGCCACAACTGAATGAACAGGAACTAACCATCTTATACAACTGGATAAAACATGGAGCAAATTTCAAAATAAAAGTAACTGACCTGGAGCCGACCGATACGTTGCGATTGATCGCAGGAAATATTTTCAGGAATTCAGCAGAAGAAGAGACTTATGATTTTGCCGGAGCCAGTGAAAAAACAATCCAGCAATTAAATACCAATTACCGTGCGGTCTATCCGCTGGCTAAAGAATCGCCTGCTGTTGCTGCCGATTTTTTTGGTACATCTTTTTTTAAACCAAACCAATTGAAGGACCTCCTGGAAATCAAAACACAGCTGGTTTCCCTGAACCTGGATAAAATGCCCGTCACAGATAATGACCTGCAAACCATCGGACAATTTACCAACCTGCGAAAACTTAATCTCTCTTTTAGTAAGATCACAAGCAATGGTTTATCGGCCCTGGATAAATTGAACCACCTAAAAAACCTTTCTATTACCAATACGCCAATAAAAAAAGAAGATATTGAAAAGCTTGCTACGCTGAAAGAGCTTCATCATATTTATGTGTGGAATACGGGCATCAGCGTTGCTGATGCAAATGGAATAAGAAAAAAGTACCCTTTTCTCGATCTCGAAACGGGAATGCGCACCGATACGATGTACTTAAAAATAAATCCACCGATGGTGTTAAATGATGCTGCCGTTGTGGTGGATACGCCAATCAGGTTGCGACTAAAACATTTTGTTCCAGGTACGATTATCCGTTATACGCTGGATGGAACCGAACCAGACAGTATCAATTCGTCCATATACAATGATAAAACTTTTATTGATAAAGCGGCAGTGGTGAAAGCCCGTGCTTTTAAAAATGGCTGGCATGGAAGCGATAGCGTGGAATACCGGTTTTATAAGGCGACCTACAAAGCTGATACCGTGGTCATGCTGAAACCGGCTGATTCGAATTTCAGGGGCAACGGAGGCCGGACATTAAATGATTTTGTAAAAGGGAATGAAAGTTTTGGAGACGGCAAATGGCTTGGATTTCGTAAAAACAATTTGGAGTGCCTGATGGTATTCCCCAAACCAATAAGGCCAAAAACCATCACGATAAGTTCGCTGGTGAATGTGGGTGCACTCGTATTTCCGCCGAAGGACATCAGGATTTTTGGAGGCATGGACCGCCGGAATCTGAAACTTCTTTATCATCTTACTCCGCCGCAGGATACGCTCCCGTCATCAAATTACCTCATCCCGTACGATCTCACGATCACAACTCCCTTCATTAAATTTATAAAGGTGATCGTTGAGCCAATAGGGAAACTTCCAAAGCAGTTTCTTCCGGAAAAAAAAGAAAAACCTGTAGGAGAAAAAAAAGATAAAGCCGCCGCTTCAAAAAAAGACAAAGTCGCTCAACCATTCAATGATCATGGCTGGTTTTTTATTGACGAAATATTTGTGAACTGACAAGCCGGACAACCATTCCAAAAGCCGATCATTTTGCTGCCACGAAATTACCCCGTCGCTCCAAAGCGAATATCGGGGAGATGACGATACGGGTCAACCCCCATGAGCTGCCATCTGCAGCCGCTGAATATTCGGTTATCCATAACCGGTGTTAAATGGTTGCTGCCGCCATTCAGTTTCAAATTCAACCTTCTGCTCTTCGCACGTGTCAAGCAGGCGCCCCTGTTTCCTTTTTTCAACATCGCCAGCGGCAAATTTTCCCCTGTTTCTGTGTATTCACGCTCCAGGTTTACTGGCCTGAATTTTGGAAATGATTGGATAGATACTCACCAAAAAATACCTTATGCATGTTCCGCTTATCGCCGCAATCGTGATCGCAACCCTGCAGGTTACCAGTCCTGCTTTCAAAAACAATGATTTCATTCCCGTTAAATACACTTGCGAAGGGGACAATATCAGCCCGCAACTAAACATTGACGGAATTCCGCAGGGGACCAAAACGCTGGCTGTAACGGTCTCGGATCCCGATGCAGGGAACGTCGTTCATTGGGTACAGTGGAACATAGCTCCTTCTGCCATCATTCCTGAAAAAGTAACTGACGGCATGATGGGCAACAACGTCAGGAGCAAACCCGGTTATACTGGACCCTGTCCGCCGGCAGGCGTGCATCATTATCATTTCATGATATATGCACTGGATAGCAGTCTTTCCATTCCGGCCGGTTCCAGCAAAAGTGATCTGGAAGCGGCTATGCAGGGACATATCCTGGCACAAGGTGAACTGGTGGGATTATACCAAAAGACCAAACAACAATAGATTTAACATCCTGGTTTTTGCCGGGTCGGAGTATAACGTTGACATATAACCGAAAATAAAGTATCGCATGAAAAAAATCATTTTCTATATTCTATTTTTCAGTTGTGTATACCCAATTGCAGGCCAACCCGCCAACAACAAACACGAGAGAAAGCGTGCGCTTAAGGAAGTGAGATGTCCCAGACCGAAGCGCTGATACCCGCCCATATCCGGCGATGTTCAAAAAAAAAGGAGAAACTCCTGGGATATCTTCCCGCAAGCTTCTCCTTTTTGGTGATTTCCGAATTAGCATTTTTTGCGTTCCTGATCAGCATTCCGGAAAAGGAAGCACAATCCTTTCAGACTTTGGGAAAATTTGCCCCGTAGCCTGGATTAAATATCCTACCAGGGAGAAAGATTTATAGACCAACTTTTGTCGGCGTCTCTCCACATGAAAATATCCGTTTTATGGTCACCATTGACATCACCCAGAAATATGGGGCCATCCGAACCCCACATACCAAGCATTTCTACCTGGTTAAAACCACTTCCGCTGGAGAGGTTTACAGTCCATGTTTTGGTAGCGTTACGCCACATGAACACGTCGGTTTTGCCATCCCCGTTCAGATCCCCCGTAAAAATCGGACCATCTGAACCCCAGGCTCCCGTCCATTCCTGCTGGCTGAAACCTGTTCCCGTTGATAGGTTCACGGTCCAGGAATGTGTGGAATTTCTCCACATGAACACGTCGGTTTTACCATCTCCGTTCAGATCACCGGTAAATATCGGACCATCTGAACCCCAGGCTCCTTGCCATTCCTGCTGGCTAAAACCTTTTCCATTTGAAAGGTTAACGGTCCAGGAATGTGTCGAATTTCGCCACATGAACACGTCGGTTTTGCCATCTCCGTTCAGGTCCCCGGTAAATATCGGACCATCTGAACCCCAGGCGCCTTGCCATTCCTGTTGGCTAAAACCTTTTCCATTGGATAGGTTAACGGTCCAGGAATGTGTCGGATTCCGCCACATGAACACGTCAGTTTTGCCATCTCCGTTCAGGTCCCCGGTAAATATCGGACCATCTGAACCCCAGGCGCCAGTCCATTCCAGTTGAGTAAATCCAGTTCCGGTCGACAGGTTTACGGTCCATGAATGGGTGGAATTCCGCCACATGAATACATCGGTTTTACGATCACCATTCAGGTCTCCGGTAAATATAGGGCCGTCAGAACCCCAGGCCCCTGTCCATCCTTGTTGGATAAATCCTTTTCCGGTGGAAAGATTCACTGTCCAGGAGTGAGTCGAATTCCGCCACATGAAAACATCGGTTTTCCCGTCACCGCTCAGATCTCCGGTAAATATCGGTCCATCGGAGCCCCAGGCACCTGTCCATTTTTCAGTATTAAAGGAATAGGGGACGGTAAATGTGACCGTGTTTGAACCGATCCCGTTGGCAACAAGGTCCAGGGTAAACCTGGTTCCTCCTGGCTTGGAAAGAATGTTTGCCGGCACTTCGAATTCTGTAGACAATAATTGATTCCCCGTCATAACCGCCGTACTGCTCCAATGGAATGTTCTGGCATAAGAGACCCTTTTTTGATCGTCCGTCAGTCTTACCAAAGGATAGTTGCTATCCATTTGCACATCGTCACCAAATGAGGCTCCTGCTGAAATCCCATTGATGCCTGTGCCAACCAGATGGTAAGTGCCATCCGTGTTTCTCAAAATAGAGAGTATGTTCGGCTTCCCTGCTGCAACCGGAGTACCCCCTGGTTTAAAAACATATAGCTGCGCAGGAGGATTGGCGCTTTGATGGGTGACGAGCACACTGCCATCGGGTAAATCAAGGAAAATATAACTTGTAGCATTGGTTTCTGCCTGCGAACCAGCTGTCGGATTGGTGGGGCAACCAATTGCTGTAAAGGAACCATTTGTTCCTGCTGAATAATCGTATAAGAAAAAATAGGTTGGTCCTGTCGTTCCGCCATCGCCGGGATTGGTTCCGGCCACAACGAGGATTTTGCCGTCGGGAAGCATGGCAGCCGGCGCATCGGAGGCTCCGAGGGAAGAAGGGATATCCGGACCCGCTGACCAGGTACCCGGCATACTTGAACCGCTCGGCTTATAGAGTAATGTATGCCCGGTAGCGCCAATAAAAAATCCATTGCCGTTTGGAAGCAGTAAGGCAGCGCCCATCTCCCCGCTTTTAAATAGTTGATTTGAAGAAGGAACTGGAGCATCATCAACCCATTGGTTAGCTGATGGAATATAGCGCTCGGAATGAATATTATCATTGTCAGGCGTAAGGACGCTGTTATCCGGTAATTTTAACCAGGTTGTTTCATCCTGATTTCTACCGGCGACAAAAGCTGCGCCGGCAGACCAGGAGTCTGTAGCGGGATCGTAAAGGAGGGTGCTGTTGTTGTTTGTACTTCGTACCGGGGCTAATAATACTTTACCACCCTGGATCACCATTGATTGCGCATCGTCGAATTCTGCACCCTTGGTCTGGTCAAATAGGGTTTTGGGAATCAATGAAGCCAGTGTCCATTTGTCCAGGACCGGGTCATAAATTTCTCCCTGAAATCCCCCTGGTGCATTGTTTGTGTACTCTCCCCCGATAACAAAGACCCTGCCATCCGGCAGGACTGCACTAGAAAAATCAGTTCTTTCATAATTCATTGGAGCAAGCATTGTCCAGGTTCCGTTCACATAACTTCCCTGGTCATCCGGGTTGAGTTTAGCCCATT
>DATGFZ010000524.1:0-6592 GCA_035308805.1 Puia sp.
ATTCCCCTGGCCTTTGTGAGTCTAATGACTTTTATTTTAATCATGAGTTCAGTGACCATGGTGCTTGCCGTCGCTAACGGTCATGCAGGTAATAAAAAAGCCGTTGCAAAATGGCTTATATGGACCATTCTCGGAGGCTTGGCTTTTTTGAGTTGCCAGGCTTGGGAATGGACGCATCTGCACGGGGAAGGTGCATGGTGGGGAAGAAACCCTTTCATGAATATCGATGGAACACAGTCGTCAACAAATTTTACCAATTTCTTTTTTACCATAACCGGTTTTCACGGTTTCCACGTTTTTTCAGGAGTCATCGTCAATATTATCATGCTGATCATGACTTTGAAAGGAAGTTTTGAAAGAAAGGGACATTACCTGATGATCGAAAAAGCCGGATTGTACTGGCATTTTGTTGATTTGGTTTGGGTGTTCGTGTTTACTTGTTTTTATTTGTTGTAGATTTTAAATTAAATATTATTTTATGAGTGAGATGCGCGCAGATACTGTTGTTGAAACACCGGGTCATGGCGAGCCCAGTTTTTCTACAAAAATAATTTGGAGAACATTTTGGATCCTGTCGATCATTACGGTTGTTGAATTGGCGCTTGCTATCCTTTATTATAAGACAGATTTTTTACCGAAACACTTTTTGAACGGCATATTTGTCATCGGGACATTGGCCAAGGCGTTTTTCATCATTGCCGAATTTATGCACTTAGGGCATGAAATAAAAAATCTCGTTTTGTCATTGGCCATGCCGGCACTGTTGTTTGTATGGTTCATCATCGCTTTTTTGTGGGACGGAAACTCTTATAAAAATCTCAGGAACGATTACGACCGTCATCACTTTGAGCAAAGCAAAACCAAGGTACCGGAAGCAAAAAAACCAGGAGCGGCTGATTAATATATTGGTAAAAAATATTCTTTATTAACATATAACCACTGCTTTGCGCAGTGGTTTTTAATTTTGTTTTTTTATTTATTGCCCCGAGATTATACTGAAGCACACAGGTTTTCCCGGTGAGTGTCCGCTGGATTGAGGAAATGGGCGGGGGGCCGGGGAGAAAGGTTCTTAATTAAAAAAAATTATGCATTGAGTGGAAAAGCATTGATAGCGATTGGGATCGCGGTATTTATTCCGCTGATCAGCTACTTTATCGTAAAGGATGCCAGCGAAAACGCAATAGCCATGCCCCCGCGTTACTATTCAGATTCTGTCATTACAACAATAAAGGACGGCAAACAATACACGGACACCTTATGGCATCATGTTCGAAATATTACCCTGGTAAATCAAAATAGCGATACAGTTTCATTAGATAGTTTGCAGGGAAAAGTCATTGTGGCTGATTATTTTTTTACACATTGTCCAAGCATTTGCCCCGCCCTGCAGCAAAATATGAAAAAACTTCAGGATGCCATAAAGTCAAAAGTTGACCTGAGAAACATAGATACCAGCTTTGTTCAGTTTATTTCATTCAGTGTCGATCCCGAAAGAGATTCCGCAGCTGTACTAAAAAAATATGGAGACAAATTCGGTGTTAACCCAGATGTATGGTGGTTGCTGACCGGCCCGAAAAAAATGATTTACGATTTTGCACTCACTGAATTAAAAATGGGTTTGCAGGATGGAGAAGGGGTTGATTCAAATTTTATTCACACACAAAAAATGGTCCTGCTGGATAAAGATCATGTTGTCAGGGGATATTATGACGGATTGGACAGCAATTCCCTGGGCCGGCTTGCCCAGGATATTGTTTTTATTATGCTTGAAAAAGATAAAAAAGCAAAATCGGTTTTTACTGAACTCAAACCATTGATGCCCGTGATAATAATTATTTTAGTGCTGACGGTCATTGGCGTCATATATTTCAGCAGGCAGCAGAAGGGTTGAAAACTTTACCCTTTGAATTGTTAATCCGGCGGGCTGTGATAATTTGTGTCATCCGCGGCAAAAAATGAATTCATGAAAGAAAGGAATCTTACTCTTCCGATTATCATAATTTCGATTGCAATTCCTTCTGCGGTTGCGATTATTTTATTAGTGCCGGGAATAAAAATTGATTTTGGGTTTAATACCCATGCATTGCCGTTATTTCATGCCATATTGAATTCAACAACTGCAATATTATTGCTTTCCAGTTTATATTTTATTAAGAATGGACAAGTAAAAGCCCATAAAACGGCTAACCTGACCGCTGTTGTATTGAGTACCATTTTTTTGGTATCTTACGTGATTTACCATTCCTCAAATCCTTCTACAAAATTCGGAGATATTAATCATGACGGTATTCTTAGTGACAGTGAAAAACTGCAGGCGGGTTTTTTACGGTACATTTATTATTTCATTTTATCCACCCACATCATCTTATCAGGGGTAATCGTTCCGCTTGTGTTATTTACTTTACAACGGGCTTTTCAAAAAAGATTTGATAAACATAAAAGACTTGCGAGAATAACCTGGCCTATCTGGTTTTATGTTGCTGTTACGGGCGTCGTCGTCTATCTCATGATAAGCAAGTTTTACTGATCAAATCAATGCAGGTCATTGGAAATTTTGTAAAACAAAAATGTACTGATCAAACCTTAACAATGTGAAAAATATTTCGCTTATTCTGTTATCTCATCAGTGGAAATCTTTTTGGAGAAGCCGGGGAGCAGGGAAAAATGTTGGCGTGCAAATTTTTATCGGCTTCATTATGCTATATATACTGGCGAATGCGCTGGTGCTTGGTTTTACTTTAGGTACCATCATCACCCGCCAATTTCCGGGACAGGACGCCATAGAAATTTTTTGTGGATTTATTCTTTACTATTTTTCATTTGATATCATCATGCGGTTTATGCTGCAGGATTTGCCCACCCTCGCCGTGCAACCGTATTTGATTCAAAACATAAAGCGAAAAACCCTGGTCAGCTTTCTCAATGTTCGTTCACTCTTTACCATATTCAACCTATTGCCCCTTGTCTTATTTATTCCTTTTGCTGCTACAAACATTGCGCAGCAATATGGTTCAATACAAGCAATGCTTTTTATATGGAGTGTTGTGACCTTATGTATCGGCAATCATTTTCTGGTTCTATTCATCAAAAGAAAAACGTTCGTTAGCAGTTGGTGGATGGTTGGTTTTTTTGTTTTGGTTATTGGATTTATTACAGCAGATTATGCCGATATTTTTTCCATGCGAAAAGTATCAACCGCGATTTTCCTATTTTTATTGCAACATTCCTGGTTGGTAATACTAGCGTTGTTCTGGGCCTTTCTTTCATTTTTCTGCAATTATTTTTTCCTTAGGAGGAGTTTGTACCTGGAAGATGATGCAAAATCTTCAGGAACAAATCGTATTTCCGGCTATTCCTGGCTCGAACGCTTTGGAATTGTCGGAGATTTGATGTCCGTAGACATTAAAATGATGCTCCGCAATAAAAGACCGGGGTATATTTTATTGCTCTCATGCTTTTTTATTTTATATGGTTTTATAATGTACAAACCACAAGCAATCGACAAAAACGAATTTGGGCTTATCATGACCGGAGCCATTTTCATAACGGGAATTTTTATAGTTAATTACGGGCAGTTTTTGTTTGCCTGGCAAAGCGCACATTTTGACGGGATGATGACCACCGATATCAGCATAAAAGAATACATAAAAAGTAAGATCTCATTGATGATTGGTATATGCACCATTACGTTTCTTATTTCCCTTTGTTATGGCTTTGTGAGCTGGAAAATAATTCCCGTTGAAATGGCTGCTTATCTTTTTAATATTGGCATTCACACTGTTTTGGTTTGTTTGATCGCGACACGCAACTATAAAGGGCTGGATATTAGTAAAAAGGCAGCATTCAATTTCCAAGGTGTGAATGCGACCCAGTGGGTATATATGTTGGCAATTGTACTAATCAGCCTTATTTTTTACTTGCCATTTGCCTTGTTCATTAATGTTTGGGCGGGAATTTTGTCCATGTCTTTTTTTGGGATAATTTTCTTATTGCTGCACAATTGGTGGGTCGACGTCATTGTCGGACAATTTAAAAAGAATAAATACAAAATCCTCTCCGGGTTCAGAGAAAAATAAAATGATGGTCGCAATAGATACACTGATAAAAAAGTATAATGGGCAAATTGCCGTTAGCATCGATCAATTGGACATAAAACAAGGAGACCTTATCGGGATTGTTGGAAACAACGGGGCTGGTAAAACTACCTTATTCCGTTTATTACTTGATTTGACCAAAGCAGATCATGGCAAAGTATTTTTGAAAGATAAAAACGTCGCTGATTCAGAAGAATGGAAAAGTTATACTGCCGCTTACCTTGATGAAGGGTTTTTGATTACTTACTTAACACCCTACGAATATTTTTATTTTGTGGGCAAGTTGCACAATATGACCAAAGCTTCGGTGGATGAATATTTGAAACAGTTTGATTTGTTTTTTGAAGGCGCCTTAAAAAATAATAAATATATCCGCGATCTTTCAAAAGGGAACCAGTTTAAAGTCGGAATTGCCGCTTGCCTATTGCAACATCCGGAATTATTAATATTGGATGAGCCATTTGCAAACCTCGACCCAAGTTCACAGATACGGCTGATGAACATGCTGAAGGGGTTAAATGAAAAAAAGAGAATGACGATTCTGATAAGCAGCCACGATCTGAATCACATTACTGATTTGTGCAGAAGAATCCTATTGATGGAAAAGGGATTCATCATCAGGGATCTTCAATCTGATTCAGAAACACTTAAGGAACTGGAGGCATATTTTAAGGTGTAGACATGTTGTATTTTCACTTGTACCCTTCTCAAAATAATTCTTCAGCGGGATCCCAGAAAAGATTTTTAAAATCCACAACCGCGTCATCTGCTATTTTTATTCCTTCTTTCTCCAAGAGCTTTTGCATGATATCGGGTTCCCCGAAATGATGCTTGCCGGTTAACTGGCCATTGCGGTTTACTACACGATGTGCAGGGACTTTCGGTCTTACTTTTTCTGCGCCGTTCATTGCCCATCCAACCATCCGCGCGGACATTTTTGTGCCAAGACAAACGGCGATTGCACCATAAGAAGTAACCCTCCCTTTTGGAATTTGGCGCGCTACTTCATACACCAACTCAAAAAAATTTGCCTCGTTTTTGCCGGAGGGTCTGACGCTTTTTAATTTCTCTTTTTTAATTATTTTCTTTTTCATTCATTCGTTTTTTAAGCAGCTCGGTCCGTTTTGGCTCAGGAACATTTTGATAATTATAAGGACAATGTTTGCAACCATTGCCGCAGCAATAACCTCTTTGCAAATGATATTTTTCAGTCAGCACAAGTAATCCATCCGGGTTATAATAATAATCTTCGCCTTCTTCAAATGGCTGTTCCATGTTGCATTATTTTTTTATGCAGCTCATCATCAATCTGCGGCAATTCATTAACTGGTAACGAAAATTTTAGATAATGAATTCGCCTGCTTCCTGCAATATCCAAACTTTCATAATAGGTTTTTATTTTCAATTCTGCTTTTATTTTCGGTTGTTCATAAACATTATCTGCTGATTCAAAAAGGTGCAAACCATACATGTCAATTATCATTTTTGTAAATTCAAAAAGATCGGGTGAATCCGTTTTTAAATGAATGGTCCCGGCATCCACAAGAATTTGCTGATAGAGCCGGAGAAATGCCGGGTGGGTCAATCTCTTTTTATTTTTTGATCTCCGCAATTGCGGATCGGGGAAAATCAACCATATTTCTTCAACTTCACCTTTCGCAAAGTAATTATTTATCTTGTCTATATGGGTTCTAAGAAAGGCAACATTTAATATGTTTTCTTCCAGACACTTTTTTGCTCCCACATACATGCGGTTGCCTTTCAGATCAACCCCGATAAAATTTTTTTGAGGATACATTTCTGCAAGACCAAGAGCATATTCCCCTTTTCCGCAGGCGAGTTCAAGAACAATTGGATTTTGATTTTTAAAAAAAGCATTCCATTTCCCTTTCATGTCCTCAGGATATTGAAATACATTCTGAAATCCATTGATGGCTTCAAACCGTAAAAGCTTTTTTTGACCCATTGAAGCAAATTTAAAAGATATGTTTCTGGCAAAGACGCAGTGCGGCAAAATTATTTTCCAATGATATCAGTGTTTTCGCAGAATGAGAAAAATTATCCTGCCAGCAAAAGTCTATTTCAAAGCCGGGGTGACTAGGATAATCATACTATTTCTTTAAATTAAAGCGAAATAGATTGGAGAATAACTTTATTTGTCCACACACAACTCCAAGCAATGTTGGGAGGTATAACTAATTCAATTTTATTTTTGAATACTCGTTTTAACGATTACACCAATTGATTTATCAGAAATATTAAAATCATTTTTCAATCTATCACTACTGATCACAGTCAGTTCAATAAAATTACTATCATTAATGCCAAAGAGTTCGGCTTCAATATTTGATTTTAATATTTTCCCATTCAGAATGTATATAACCTGATTTTCATTTTTAAGATTAGGAAAAGCTTTTTGATATTCAATTGATTTGGATTTAAAATAATTCCAATAGTGGGTCCGCGCAAAAGATTTGGTGGTAAAATATATAAGCCCA
>DATGFZ010000525.1:0-2900 GCA_035308805.1 Puia sp.
AAGCGTGCAGACAAAGGAGAATGAAGGAAGTGAATTTATTGTTGGACTGCCAATAAAATGATGATTCATAGCATGAAAATTCGAGGCACTTATCGTTTGCTAATTGCTTTCAAATGCAGTAGAATTGCGGCACATAATGCAGAGACAATAAAGAAGACAGTTCTGTATTCGTCTGTCTGGATAGGCTTGGAAGCTGAACTAGTCAGCGATTTGCATATTCTGGTATAGAAAATAACCTAAATTACTGCGACAAATAGCGAGTATTAGAAATTAAATTGTAGAAACATTATCCCTTTCGAATAACATTAATTTTTTTTGATTACTTTACGAATGAACCTTAAACCACCAACATGTCATTTGGCCTCACCCCTAACTACATCGAGAGCATACATCTGGACGATTTATCAAATCATCAATTTTTAGTCATTGCAAATGATGTCGCAAAAAAACTTGATTGGAAAATTCAGTTTTTAAGTGATACAGGATTAATTGCCCTTACTAACAAGGGGATGTTCAAATGGAATGCTAAAATAACCATCAGGATTTCAGAAGAAATGGTAATTGTAAAAAGCGAATCTACAGGAAATGAAATGTTCGATTGGGGCAAGAATCGTAAAACGGTTGCTCAATTCACAAATTTGTTTTATGATTCAAAATATGCTTTCAATTCTGAAGAGCTGTCGCAAAAGTATGAGGAATTAAAACCCGCTTTGGCTTTACCGGAAAATGATATTTTAAGTGATGCACACCCAGGTTCGAAAGAAAAATTCAATAATTTTCTTTCCATCTTCGTACCAAATGAGGGTTTTTATATAACTCCGATTTTAATCAACTTAAATATTGCCATTTTTGTTTTGATGATCATTTCAGGGGTAAATTTCTTTCTTCCAGATAATGAGAGTCTGATCAAATGGGGAGCAAACTTCCGGCCAGTTACTTTGGAAGGACAATGGTGGCGTCTAATCACAAACTGTTTTCTTCATATCGGTGTATTTCACCTTCTAATGAACATGTACGCGTTGCTCTATATCGGTGTGCTCTTAGAACCTTATTTAGGCAAAGCAAGATTTGCTGCGGCCTATCTTTTAAGTGGCATTATTGCCAGTTTAACGAGCTTGTATTGGCATGAGCTTACCATTAGTGCAGGTGCTTCAGGGGCAGTTTTTGGTATGTATGGTGTATTCCTTGCCATGCTTACAACAAATTTTATTGATAAATCAACAAGGAAAGCATTATTAGCAAGCATAGGAATTTTTGTTTGCTATAACTTGTTTTTTGGAATGAAGGGAGGTATTGATAATGCGGCACATATTGGCGGATTAATCAGTGGAATTGTCATCGGCTATACTTTTTACCCAAGTTTAAGAAAGTCCGAATCATACAATTTGAAATATTCAACAATTGGATTACTTACGGTTTTTGTGATAGGGACTTCATTTATTGTCTATAATAAAATTCCGAATGACATAGGAAAATATGATACCGGGATAAAAAGATTTATTTCAATGGAATCAATGGCACTCGAAGTTTTTAAAATGCCGCAAAATACACCCAAAGGGAAGATCCTATCAGAAATAAAAGACAGAGGGCTTTATTACTGGAATGAAAATGTCAAATTACTAAATGAACTTGATAAATTAAATCTATCGAATCCAATTCACGAACGGAATTCGAAATTGATTGAATATTGTAACCTAAGAATTGATAGCTATCAATTAATTTACAAAGCGATAAATGAAAACTCAGACGCATACCAAGATTCGATAGGATATTATACCAATCAAATTAATGCAATAATAAATAGTTTAAAGAACAAGTAATTTTTTCTCTTTAATATCAAATTCGCAGAATTATCGGTAATCAACAGTATGCTCCGGAAAATAAATTCAAAAGCCTGCAAAATTGATAAAAACGGAATTATTGTTTTACAGCTGGGCGCTTATCGAAATAATTAATGAGACTGCTCTCGGATGTTAATTTCTGAACATTCTTTTCCGGTATTATAATGTTATATTTTTTTTCAAGATCCATATTCAATACATAAAAATCAAAGCACACCATTTCCATATCTTTTTTAAATAATAGATCATCGGCACTATTGCCCCGGAGTAAATTGCCAGAGGTCGGTATTCATGGGACCGGGAAATCCGTAGCCCAGTCCAAAATAACCGTAGTTACCTATGGCAAAAGCAGATCCTGCAAGGCGCTGGGTAAAAAAAGGTAATTGGGTCCAGGAATCAGACGCCTGATTGTATTTCCAGTTCTCCCCGCCACTTAATAAATAACCTGTGTTGTTAATATCCATCGCGTTAGCCTGAACCGCTGTTTCCCCGGGAAAATTATTTTTTTGTGTCCAAACATCCGTTACGGTGTTATACTCCCAGAGAAGATTTGAAAACGTAAATGAGCTGCTCCAGGTTGTTCCCGCTATAAAGGAAAGGGAATCGATCATAAAGACTGCAGGATATGACGGTATTATCGAACCTGGGAAACTGGTCTTTTGAGTCCACGAATCAGTTGCAGGATCATACTGCCATATGTCATTCAGGAGTGGTCCCTGCGCACCATTAATTTGTCCGAATCCGAGCCCTACGTATCCTTTGTTTCCTGCACTAAAACCAATCCCGTTTAGCCGGGGAACACCGGGAAATGCCCTGGTCTGTATCCATCCGTCCGTCTTTGGATTGAACGCGTAGAGCCTGTTAACTACAGAATCTTTTGATGCACTAAAACCCATACCCACGTAGGCAATGTTATTAATCACAAAATTAAGGGGATACTGCATCCCGATTCCTAAAGAGGCTTGTTGAGTCCATGAATTGGTGGATGGATCATACTGATATAAATCGCTGAATTCTGTTTCATTGTTTGTGCCGAATCCCACATATCCGTAATTACCG
>DATGFZ010000526.1:0-14021 GCA_035308805.1 Puia sp.
ATGGGCCGAAATACCAATGTTGCCAATCTGCAGGCTTGCGTCATAGAGGCTTTTTTGTTCAACCGTCGTTCAACAGACGAAACCAGATGATTCAACCGGGACAATACCACAGCGCCGCCATGGATGTCGACGCGTTTTACGCGGAATTTTATATCTTTGTATTCCGAAATTTTGTTCACCAGGCATGTGTCCTTAAAATTTCAAAACAATGGCAGTTTTGCACAACCGCATTTCTCAAAAGGAATTAAAACAGCGTTTACACCGAGAAACAGAACCTCGCACCACCATTTCATTTTATTGTTATTTTTTTATCGATGACACAAAGAAATTCCGCGATGAATTGTATCAGTCGCTGAATGAATTGAATGTTTTCGGCAGAATTTACATTGCGCACGAGGGCATCAACGCACAACTTTCCGTGCCCGATAGCCAATATCATTTGCTTGAAGATCACTTGCGTTCCATTGACCCTCTAAAACAGGTCCGGTTAAACATCGCCGTTAGTGATGACGGGAAATCTTTCTGGGTGCTAAAAGTCAAGATAAGAGATAAAATTGTGGCAGACGGAATTTCCGATCCTTCTTTTTCAATGAATCGAAAAGGTAAGTATCTTGATGCAGCAACTTTCAACGAACTTACAGAAAAACCTGAAACCATTGTAGTTGATATGCGCAACCATTACGAATTTGAAGTTGGGCATTTTGAAAACGCAATAGAAATTCCTTCTGATACCTTTCGGGAACAATTGCCCATGGCAGCGGAAATGTTGCAGGATGATAAAGAAAAAAATATCATCATGTATTGCACCGGCGGAATCCGTTGCGAAAAGGCAAGCGCATATCTTTTGCACAAGGGATTTAAGAATGTTTTTCATCTGGAAGGTGGAGTAATTCATTACGCCAATACGGTAAAGGAGAAAAAACTACCCAATAAATTTCACGGAAAAAACTTCGTATTTGATGATCGTCTGGGTGAAAAAGTCAGCGACGAGATCATTGCCGCATGTCACCAATGCGGAAAAGCCGCAGACACTCATACCAATTGCAAAAACGAGGCGTGTCATTTGTTATTTATTCAATGCGATGAATGCAAAAAAAAATATGACGGCTGCTGCAGCATCGAATGTCATCACACGTTTCATTTGCCCCTGGAAGAACAAAAGGAATTACGCAAAGGCATCGATAAAGGAAGAAATATTTTCAATAAATCAAGACAAAAATTGAGACGTCGAATAGGCAAAGGGATTGATTAGTCAATTGACAGGGGAGAGCTTGGATCCTGTCTCAAAGGAAAATTCTGGATTTTGTCATTCGCATTTGCTAAACTGGCATGGTATCCTGCAATTTGCTGAAATCTGCATGATCGATGGATCACCTGCCAAATGATTCCAGGTAGTCGTCGCATCCGCAGTCAGCCGAGCCGACAGGTCCGCAATTCATCAGGGCAAGTGGTTGAATTTCGGTACATTCACCTGGTTTATGAGCTAACCAAACATACATTATGAGTAACCTGCCGTCTTATATTGGTTTTATTTTGGTGCTCACTGTATTTATAACGATCATCATTTTTTATGTAGCGGCAAATAAATCAAAAACGACCATTTCAGTTTTGTCAGCTTGGTTATTATTTCAGGCTGTGATTGGTTTAAATGGATTTTATACCGTTACCAATGGTATGCCACCGAGATCAATCCTGTTAATTCTTCCGCCGATAATATATATCATCATTCTTTTCATCTCACCAAAGGGGAAAAAATATATTGACGGCTTAGACATCAAAAAACTCACTATACTGCATACCGTAAGGCTTCCTGTAGAAATGGTTTTGTACTTACTGTTTCTACAAAAAGCAATTCCAAGGATCATGACATTTGAAGGAAGGAATTTTGACGTTATTTCTGGAATAACTGCTCCCGTGGTTTTTTACCTTGGATTTAATGCCATGAAATTAACCCGGTTATCCATCATATGCTGGAACATTCTCTGTCTTGGTCTCCTGATCAATATCGTCATCCTCGCCGTGTTATCGGCGCCATTTCCTTTTCAAAGATTTGCTTTCGATCAGCCGGATATTGCATTGCTGTATTTCCCCTATATCTGGATTCCCTGTTGCCTAGTGCCCATTGTTTTATTTTCGCATCTCGTTTCCATCAGGCAATTGCTGAAAAAGAAAATATAGATCATATTTCCGGGCATTGCCATCGCAAAAAAGGAAATCACTCCTGCGTTTGTCAAACCGGCACATTGTTTTTAGAATCCTGCCAGATTCTGAATGACTTAAGTATATTTGGAAACTGAAATATGCCCAAAGAAACAATCAAAGACCTGAAAAAATTCCTAAAACCTTTTCCAGTCCAAACACAAGAAATTGTTTTTTGGCTGCGGGCGTTTGTTTGGGATCTATATCCGAAAACGAATGAACTTATTTATGATAATTATAATGCCGTTGCATTCGGCTGGTCCCCGACAGACAAAGTCGGTCACACTTTTTGTTCAATCGCCGTCATGCGAACGAACAACAATATCATTTTCGGATTTTACTGGGGCACCGAAATAGCAGATCCTGAAAAACGATTGTCAGGCGAAGGAAAACAATTCAGATATATCCGGGTAAAAAATAAATCAGATATTCCAAAAACCTATATCAAAAAATTAATGAAAGAAGCTTATGCAAACTCTCTTGCTAAAGTGAAAGACAATAAACAGATTAAAAACGGGGAGACAATCCTGAAATCCATTTCTGCCAAGAAGAGAGAATGACCCGTCAGGAGACCAAATGATTCGATCGCTTCGGAATTATCTGCAAGGAAAGAAAGTAACAATAAGGTTTCTTGACAATTCGTGTATTTGGAAAATCAATTTTATTTATTTCAGTTCCTCTTCAGTTTGAAGGATCGCCACGATCCTGGTGAAATTTATGTTACCCTTTCACAATCATTTATCAGCCTGTCGAACTTCATGCCCTTTTATTCATTTATCTAATTCGAAGGATAATGTGAAATGTCCATGTTAACTTTTTTCAGGCCTTCGACAGCAATTTGAACCATCAGGGTCCGGTCTTCCTGCCCTTTTTTCAAAAAAATGTGCGGTCATTACTGCAGGTTATAGGTGTCTTTTAAAGACTTTTTGCACTCGACTGACAAATTATACACTTTACTTTGAATGGTATCGATCAATTGATCCAATTCTTCCCTGCGCAAAGTATTCACGGATCTTATGCTGTCATAATTATTGATCAGATTGTACAGGGAATCAGAAAGTTTTTCAATTGTGGGGCTTTGATATAAATTCAATTTTCCATAATACAATTGATTAAAATTAAATTTCGCCAGGTTGTAATTGGCCTGGGATATTGAATCGTAGGGGTTACTGATGGAAGTGGAAATGCCGCCCAGATCCCCGAGCAACTCATCGTAGACCAGGCTTTGCTGGCTCAAAAAATTTTTTTCAAACTCGCGTTCATTATTTGCCTTGTATTCATACAAGCCGATAAAAATTGGAATTGCAGCAACTGCCACACCGGCAAATGCCAATAATGAATTTGTTCTTTCAGACATACTACCTCAATTTGGTGAATTACAAAAATCGCAACATTTTTTTAATCAAATTCATTCCATCATAAGAAATATGCTATTGCAATTCTGACATTCATTTTGGAATATGCTCCTGTTCGGTAGCAGTATGATGTGGGCAGGGCTATTCTTTTTTTGAACTGAAAGAAAACATTAATAACTTTAAACTCCTCTTAATTGGTTTGTAGACTTACCCGCAGACCCACAACCTTATTTTTATCATTTATATCATCAAAACCCAACTATCATGAGAACTTCAAAACACATTCCCGTTTTAGAAATTGCCTGCATCATTATTCTTTTTTTGGGCAGTTGTACAAAAGAAAACGTTGCACCAGCCGCAAAATCATCTATAGTCAATGCGGATGAAATGGTATTAACTCCAGTCGGACTAATGGAAAAATCCAAAGTGCATTTTATCGGGGATGGATTTCAATTAAATGTTGCCAACGGAAGATTACAAAAAATTGCATCAGCATCCGGAAAAATGATCGAAGATTTCGGAGAGGTAAAATATGACGCGAGGCTTAATCTGAATCAGCCTGACGGATCGAGATTTTCTGACGACCGTTATCCTGCAGCATCAGGATGGATCGCCTATGCATATTGGTCAAATCCAAATACAGGTAATCCAATAACTAATTTCACAACAAACTGGGTTGTGCCTTCCGCACCGACAAGCCAGGGAAATCAAACTATATTTTTATTTAACGGGATGCAGGATGGAACGACTTCTACATCCTATATTGTACAACCTGTTTTACAATGGGGACCATCAGCTGCGGGTGGCGGAAAATATTGGTCAATCACCAATTGGTATGTTTCGAGCAGCCAGGCATTTTTCGGCACATTGGTCAACGTAAGTACAGGTGCCAGCCTGCAGGGTGTGATGAAGCAAACCGCACATTCCGGCAACAACTATAGCTATAATTCTTCGTTTGCAGGATATTCTTCCGCATCTGCATTGCAGGTAAATAATGTACCCGAAGCATTCTGGGCGGCGGAAACCCTGGAATCATATGGTGTGAGCAATACCAGCACACAATACCCGCCTAACGTTGACATTGCGATGAAGTCAATACAAATATTACAAGGAACAGCCAATGCATCCATTAAGTGGACGACTGCCCAAGCCGCAAGGAATGCAGCTCAAAAAGCCGTTGTGGTAAGCAACAGTTCGCCCAACGGTGAAGTGGATATTTATTTCAGGAAATAAATTATACCCCATAGAAATCCGGATTCCATGCGATGCGGGGGTACATAAATAAAAAAAGAAAACCTCCGCGGTTTTCTTTTTTTAATGAGGTCGCATGAAAAAGAATTCACATAGCGCCCAATTGCCTGAGATATTTTTCTGAATTTGCTTTTACCGGTGCAGGGGGATTCATGCTCAGTGATTTCTTAAAATTAATGATTGCATTTTTTTTATCACCCTTTAATGCATAAGCTTCACCAAGGCTATCCCACACATTAGCACTTTTCGGATTTTTTTGTGTATTGAGAATGAATATTTCAATGGCCTTTTCCTTTTGACCATCGGTCAATAATTGATAGCCATATGCATTTAGCTCTCCTTCGTTTGCCAAAGGTATGCCGTCATTCATCGCTTTATCTGCATCTGCGGGTTTATCCATTGCCCTGAGGAGACCTGATTTTATATTATAGTTGGTAAACGATTTGGTGTTAGCCAGGGCATGATCGATCCACGTCAACGCTTCTGCATAATCCACTTTATTCGTCAGTGCATAATTGGCGGCATTAGTAAAGGATGCCGGATTAAATCCAGTTGCTCCTTTTAATTCCTGCTCAGCGTTTTTTATTACGATATCATCGACATCAAATTCGATTTTCACGGGGAATTGTTTTTTCTCCCAGTTTAAAACCAACTCAGCGGAAGTCTTGGTGAGATTCATAAAATCATAGGTAAGCATTTCTGTAAAAGCAACATCGCGCAATTGAATTTTAGCACGCATCTGATCCCGCTGGGGGTCATAAAAAAAACTCCCCCACGATTTGTAGTCCTTCGATAAGATTACCTCGCCGGTATTGTCTTGATTAATGACAAAGGTCAGTCCGTAAGAACCTGCAGGAACTGCCTGCCCTTCAACTTTTGCATCGTTTGAAAATTTAATCACCGTATTTTCATTGGCGCCTGCACGCCATGGAGCTGAATTTCCTAACCCGAATCCCTGAACATTGTAACCATAGGGAACAAGTGATCCCCATACTTCACGGCCTTTTACCGAGGGACGGGAATAGCTGACGCTGATTGTGGATATGCCGATCGTTTGTGAAACCGATGCTCCCGGGCTTGGTGTCCGCGGAAGATTAAGCTGTGCATGGGTGGTAAAATAAATAAAACTGACACTCAAGAGAGCCATCAATTTTATTAAAGATGTTTTTAACATGTGAGTAGAGTTTTGGTAAATAATTATTATCATTTGTAAATTGAGGATTTACACCACGCCATATTCATTAACCATACTGAAACGGGATTTTAGATGGCTGAACGCAAGAAATATTCAACCGTAGTAAAATGAAAGTAAGCAGTGAACTACAGCGCAGCAGTTCTTCCTGACGGGATTGGCGGGATACCCAGGTTGCAAGACCTGCATAACGGGCTGGGTGTGGCTGCCTAAGCAGCCCTCAAGGCAAAAGTCCTAACTAATATTACCCAGCGAAAATAAAATATGCTGATAAATTTCCTCATCACTCATTTTTACCGGGTGAAATTTTTCGCCGATCACTTTTTCATACAGCTCAATATAGCGGTTACTGATCACCGTTATCCATTGATCACTCATTGCAGGAACGGACTGCCCTTTTTTACCCATAAAATTATTCTCAATCAGCCACTCACGGACAAATTCTTTGCTCAGTTGTTTCTGTCTTTCTCCTTGTTGCTGTCTTTGTTCAAATCCGTCGGCATAAAAATATCTTGACGAATCCGGCGTATGAATTTCATCCATCAAATAAATGGTATCATTGATTTTTCCGAATTCATATTTCGTATCAACCAATATCAGCCCGTGCTTTCCGGCAATTTCCTTTCCCCGCTGGAATAGCCTGAGTGCATATTGTTCCATCAATTCGTAATCATTTGTATTGACCAACCCACGCCCTATTATTTCTTGTTTGGAGATATCCTCATCATGTCCCACATCCGCTTTGGTCGAAGGAGTTATGATGGGTGATGGGAAATAATCATTTTCCTTCATGCCGGCAGGTAATTTCAGGCCGCACAATTCACGTTTTCCGCTTGAATAAACACGCCAGGAATGACCGGTAAGGTTTCCTCTAACAACCATCTCTACGCGAAATGGAATACATTTTTTTCCAATCGCTGCATTCGGGGCCGGAACATCTATGAGCCAGTTGGGGCAAATATCACTCGTTGCTTTCAGCATATATGCAGCAACCTGATTCAATACTTGTCCTTTATAAGGGATAGGTTTTGGAAGAATTACATCAAAAGCAGAAATACGATCAGAGGCGATCATAACAAGCCATTTTTCAGAAATGGTGTATACGTCACGGACTTTTCCACGATAAAAATTTGTCTGTTTCGGAAATTGTAATTGTTTCATAACCCGAATATACATGCAGGCTTTTAAAAATTCGTGACCGTATTTCACCAAATATCAACACAAACGGATAATTGTTAACTAAATAAAATTTTTAAGAAGCATTACAATATGTATTTTGCTTTTGATTATTTAACGAAAACCTGCGCAATGAGAAAATACCTCGCCATACAAGCGATTATCCTGCTGTTTCTATTTGTTTCGGTTGGCGCTTTTGCTCAAACTGTTGTCATATCGGGCAATGTTCGCGACCTTACCAATAAAGAATTTGTCCCGGCCGTTTCAGTGACCATCAAAGGTTCGCCAGGTGGAACCTTTACTGATGACCACGGAAATTTTAAATTGACGACCATTCAAAATTTTCCGTTTGTATTGGTGATCAGTTCAATCGGATTTGAGACGCGGGAGATAACCGTGAATAACTCAAGCCCCGTTCAGGTAGACCTTAAACCATCCAGTTCATTGGGACAGGAAATCGTTGTTTCCGCTTCACGCGTTCCGCAACGGATTCTGGAATCGCCTGTTTCGATCGAAAGAGTAAGTGCTGCAAACATCCGCTCGGCGCCTGCATCTTCTTATTATGATGTGCTCACCAATTTGAAAGGTGTTGACATGACCACATCGTCACTGACTTTTAAAACGCCAAGTACAAGAGGGTTCAACACGAGCGGTAATGAAAGATTAAATCAACTGGTTGATGGAATGGATAACCAGGCGCCGGGGTTAAATTTTTCAGTGGGAAGCGTGATCGGTTTAACAGAACTTGACGTTGATAATATGGAACTATTACCCGGGGCGTCTTCTGCTTTGTATGGATCGGGGGGTATGAACGGAACCATATTGATCAACAGCAAAAATCCTTTTAAATACCAGGGTTTTTCATTCCAGGTTAAAGAAGGCGTGATGAATGTTGATGGCAGAGAAAGACCGGCATCGCCCTACAATAACGCATCATTCCGGTGGGCCTATAAAACATCAGATAGATTTGCATTTAAAATAGGTGCAGAAATTACCCAGGCGAAAGACTGGTTGGGTGATGATTACCGGGATTATAACAGAACTACGGGACAGATCGTTTACGGAACCCGCAATTCGGATCCAAATTACGATGGCATCAACGTGTACGGCGACGAAACGACCGTGGACATCATGAAAAATGTGCTGCTGCCGATATCCAAACAAGCCCCCTTTCTCGCTCCATACATTTATTCCTTGGATACGACCAAACCCATTAATGTTTCGCGTACAGGATATAATGAAAAATATGTTGTTAGTCCCAATACGGTAAATTTCAAACTTTCAGGTGCGATGCATTATAAAATATCTGAAAATACCGAAGCGATCCTGGAGGGATACTGGGGAACCGGAAATACGGTGTATACTGGTGCCGACAGGTATTCACTCCGGGATTTAAAAGTGGGGCAGTATAAATTAGAATTCAATAATAAAAATTGGTTGCTCAGGGCATTTACCACGCAGGAAAATGCCGGCAATTCTTACGATGCAACGGTGACCACAAGATTGTTTAATGAAGCATGGAAACCTTCTCCCACCTGGTACCAGGAATATGCGGAAGCATATCTTGGCGCACTAACATCCGGTCAGTCGAATATTAACGCAAATAATTATGCGCGATCCGTAGCCGATGTTGGCAGACCTGTTGAAGGGAGTGCGCAGTTCAATCAGATCTTTGATTCAGTCCGGTCAAAACCGATCAGCGATGGCGGTGGGAAATTCATTGACAAAACGGATTTGTATAGTGTGGAAGGTCAGTATAACCTTACTCAATTTACGGGCGATCTGGCAGATATAATCGTTGGCGCAAGTTTTAAAAGATATGAATTAAATTCCGAAGGAACATTGTTTGCAGATTCAGCAGGTAAAATTGGCACCAACGAATTTGGAGCGTACGCCCAAATATCAAAAAGATTTTTTGATGATTTTCTAAAGCTTACTTTCTCGGGGCGTTATGATAAAAATCAAAATTTCCAGGGAAGATTCACGCCCCGGGCAACGGCAGTTATAAAAACAGGCGAAAACAGTAACATTCGTTTATCATTTCAAACGGCATACCGGTTTCCGACAAACCAAAATCAATGGATCAATTTAGTAGTGGGCGGCAACGAAATTCTGATTGGCGGACTGCCGGCGCTCAGAGACTTTTATCATTTCAATGACAATCCCGTTTATACAGAATCAAGTGTGCTGTCCGGATCTCCCATGGCAGCTTCATTCGGAACTTTCAAACCAGAATCCGTGGTTTCTTACGAAGCGGGATATAAAGCGCTTACAGCAGGCGGCAGGTTATTGATTGACTTATATGGATACTATGCCCAAAATCACGACCTGCTATCGAGAACAACTGTTATTCAATCTAAAACCGGCGATGCAGCAGGATTGGCTAATTCCGCAAACTGGACGATTTTCTCGGTATCGGTGAATGCCCCCGGGATTGTTTCATCATATGGTTATGGATTGAGTCTCGATTACCGGTTGCCTATGAATTTTACCATCGGAGTAAATGGTTCATCCGACGTATTGGAAAAACAACCCGATAATTTTGTCACCTATTTTAATGCGCCTAAATTCCGCGCAAATGCAACCTTCGGGAATACAGGTTTTGGTCCGAAAAATCTTTTCAGTTTTAGTATCGTACTTCGCTGGCAGGATGCCATTCCAAATTATGAGGCTGATTTTGCTAACGGAAGTTTGCCGTCAATCAGGACTTTGGATGCGCAGCTTAGTTATAAACTTCCCAAAATAAAATCAGTAATAAAAATAGGAGCTACCAATTTATTAAATCAATACTATACCGATGGCGTGGGAAGCTCAGACGTAGGCGGTTTGTATTATGTTGGATTTGCTTATAATGTATTTTAAGAATTGCCACCGATGCCACTGAAACACAAATTTATATTAAGACCAATCCTGTCCATTCGATGTCATCAGGGGCAAGAGATGAATGATATCTGTAACTGATTCTGAAAAAACAAAATTTGTAATTATGAAATATCAAATTATTAAAACGAAAATAAATTCGATGCTTTTGGTTTTGGCAATTTTCGTTTGTATTTCCTGTAACAAAGATTTTGAAGAACCCCCTGCTCCGCCGGCTTCGACGTCGGGGCAAACAATTTGGCAGATCATAAATGCCAGCTCAAATTATACCATATTGAAAGCAGCCATTGCACGTGCCGATAGCGGACAAGTCGGTCCAGTCAGGATTGATTCTATCCTGAATACAAATGGTAATAGCCTCACACTTTTTGCGGTGGATGATAATGCATTTGCAATTTCCGGAATTACGCCGGTTACGATTGCGGTATTGCCCGCTTTGGAGGTACAGGAGATATTGAGTTATCATATCATTCCGAATGCTTTGCCTGCCGCATCTATTCCGGCAACATTTCCGAATACGGAAATGCCAACCCTTCTGCAGCTGGATCCGACGAATCCATTGATCAAAATGAATATTTTCCCATGGAAGGACGGGGCTGGTGATTTGTTCGTCAATAATATCCCGATTGTCAGTGCCGATGTCCTCGCATCAAATGGGGTGATACACGGGGTGGCCGCGGTTATTAATCCGCCAAGTGAATTACTCGCACAAATTATATATGGAGATACAACATTGACTTACCTGACTGCAGCTATTGCACGCGCCGACAGTGGACAAGTCGGCTTAAACAGGTTTGATTCGTTATTGAAATATCCCCTCATAAACATGACCGTTCTTGCACCCACTGATTCAGCATTCCAGGCAATATTATACCAAGAAATTTATGGGACACTTTTGCAGGAAGGAGTTCCTTCGGGGACTGCGGCAGCGGAAGCAGGAGTGCTTTCATCCTCACCAACTGTTTTCAGCAATCCTGCATTGTATGGTGTGCTGACTGCACAGACAGTTCGGGGGATTGTCGCTTATCATATTCTTGCTGTGCCGGCAGAAGGGTCATTTGAACCACTCGACAGGGTGTTTTCTGTAAATTTTCCGACAACTCCGGGATCATTTGTAACCACGCTGGTAAATGCTTCAGTCGGAGGACATCCGGGCATTATGGCGCAGGCAACATTTACAGGTCCCTTTGTAACCAGCCTGCAATTTACCGGGCTCGGAACTTTTCCGCCAGGTGGAAATCCATACAGCGGTGCACCGGCCAACACAATTGTATTTGATGAAATCGGCGTCAATGGTGTGGTGCATAAAATAGATAAAGTATTGTTACCGGAATAAAAGAAAGAATATCATGCTCTCCCCCGCGTTTGTCCTGTGATGACCATCATTGGGCCCCGTACCCCGCTGCTGACTCAAATGTCCGGTGATTCAGGTCATACATTGAATCTGAAATGCATCACGTCTCCGTCTTTTACCACATACTCTTTTCCTTCAATTCTCAATTTTCCGTTCTCGCGAGCAGCCGCTTCTGATCCATACTGAATAAAATCGTTAAAGCCAATCACCTCCGCTTTGATAAAACCTTTTTCAAAATCTGTATGAATAACGCTCGCTGCCTGCGGCGCTTTCCAGCCTTCGTGGATCGTCCAAGCCCGCACTTCCATTTCGCCGGCGGTGAAGTAGGTCAGCAAGTTGAGCAGTTTATAAGTGGAACGTATTAATTTATTCAAAGCAGGTTCAGTCATTTTATATTCTTCCATGAATAATTTTCTGTCGACTTCCTCTTCCATTTCCGCTATCTGCGCTTCAATGGAATTGTTCATTATGATCATCTGCGCATTTTCGCCGGATATAGATTGTCGCAGGGCTTCTGAGAATTTATTTCCACCAGACATACTGGTTTCATCAACATTGGCAACATACAATACAGGCTTTTCGGTAAGCAAAAACAAATCGGCGACCGCAATATTTTCATCTTTACTCAAATTCAGTTCACGGATGCTCCTCCCTTTCTCCAAATGTTCTTTGCAACGTTTCAATGATTCATATTCCAATTTCGTTTTTGCGTCTCCGGTTTTTAATAATTTTTCGGTACGCTGAAATTTTTTGTCAACGCTTTCCAGGTCTTTCAGTTGCAATTCAGTGTCAATTATTTCTTTATCGCTGACCGGATCAATTTCACCCTCATCACGCAAAATATTCTCATCTTCAAAACAGCGTATCACATGAACGATCGCATCGACCTCGCGGATATTTGCTAGAAATTTATTTCCCAATCCCTCGCCCTTGCTCGCGCCACGCACCAGACCGGCGATATCAACGATTTCAATTTGAGTGGGAACTATACGCTGTGGTCTTACAAGAGCCGCAAGCTTGTGTAAACGATCATCAGGAACATCCACCAACCCAACATTCGGTTCGATGGTGCAAAAACGATAATTGCTTGCCTGAGCTTTGGCGCTGTTACTCACGGCATTGAATAGGGTAGATTTTCCTACATTCGGTAAACCAACAATTCCTGCTTTTAATGCCATGAGAAGATCATCATTTTTTGAGGCGCAAAGGTAATCAATCATAAATGATTTACCTGCGTCATAAATTATCGGCAGGAACATTTTCGATCAGGTCGGCAAGGTATGCGTGATTTTTGATGTTGTTGGCGCGCCACCGGATTCCGAATATTCCTTCCATCAAGACATACACCTGGTTAAACCCTTTTTCGGTCAATAATCTGGAAGATAAAAAAGATTCAGGCGAAGTGGAAAAGCCATAAATCACGACCGGCTTGCCTTTGTATTGATCCAGGGAATTGATCCTGCCGGTCAACTGTTCAGCAGGAATATTTACCGCCTGTTTTATATTTCCGACATTGCGCCAATAGGACTTTGAAATATTGCGATATTCAGAGTCAGACCGGATATCAAGGATCAGCAGGTCTTTCTGAGATGTCATTTTACTGAATTCTTCTGCCGTAATCAGGTGGTAGGCATTATTATTTTCAATATACACTGATTTACAGGACAATTCTGCGGGGTCTGTTGACACCCATTCATCCAGGCCATTAAACAAGACGCGAATATTCTTGTATCCTTGTTCAGATAATAATTTCGCCGCCTGCGCACTTTCGTTCCCAAAATCATCAACGACAATTATTTTTTTATTTTGCGGAATTCGATCCAGCGAATTGGATAAATTTTCAAAAGGGATATTTACAGAATTTTTAAATCTTCCAAATGCGTTTCTTAATTCAATGCCGGAAATGCCATTGAACGAAGAATCCTTTCTAACGTCAAGCAAGAAAATTTCCTTGTCATCTGACAAAAGCGAACACATGTCCGCAGGGGATATCAGCTGGTAATTGTCATTGGTCTGATAAAGGTCTTGGGAGCATGGAAAATGCTGTTGTTTTGTCAAATTCAAAGCGGTCATTCCGCCATTGATGTTGATCACATTATTAAATCCTTTTTCACTAAGTAATTTCGAAGCCCGTCGGCTACGCTGGCTGTGTGAGCAATAAACATAGATCGCCTTGTTTTTGTAAGAATCTAATTTTTGCAAATTTTCGGGCAATTCACGGATATCAATGTTCATGGCACCTTTGAGATGACCGATATTCATGTTTGCCATGGAGGAAGTGTCGGAAAATTCTCCCGGCGACCGTACATCGAGTAATAGATAATCTTTTTGCTGCGCTAATGTTTTGCACAGATCTTCCCAAAAAATAGTTTGGTATAATTTATTATCATACCGGAATTGGGCGCTAAGCGGATGCACCAAAAGAAAGATGGCGGCGCATGACAATATTTTTTTCATATCGTTAGTTTTATGACCGGAACTGCAGCAATGCTACCGATTATAATCAATGGTTTCGGATAAAATAGGATGAAAGGCTTACAGGATAGAGTGGTGCATGGCCTGTGGGATTCGACATCCACCGATTATCGGTTATCGTGTAATGATTTTTAGTTTA
>DATGFZ010000527.1:0-10554 GCA_035308805.1 Puia sp.
TCTGGTAAACCAGATACATCGGATTGATAGAAGTGCGGCAATTTAAAAACTGCCCGGAAAATCCTGGCATCTGAAAAAGCGTCCCAGATTTCCAATAAAAAAAATGTTTTTAAACACGAAGCTGACCAGAATCACATGATACGGGGTTCGGCGCAACGACCATAACCATGAAAAATCGGTCGTCGGGAATAAAAAAAATCACCAGGATTGAAAATTTTAAAAACCAGGCCGGGCAGGGAGGACCTGTTGGGCTATTTGAACATCAGCTCCCTGACTTTCTCCTTATCTTCTTTTTCTTTTTTCAGGTCGAACATGGTCCCAAAAACGCGATCCCAAAGTGTCGTGCTCACGCCAAAACCCCGGTGATCGTTTTTATAATGATGAAGATGATGATTCCGCCATAAAGGTTTTAACCATTTAAACGGCGGATTCCAGGCGTGAATTGCATAGTGCATCGTTCCGTACATTAAATAGCCTAATATAAAACCGGGGAAAAACATAAATACCAATTGTCCCATGGTCACAAACATCAGCGAAAAAATAGCGCAGGCAATAATAATACTCGGCACCGGGGGCATGAATAATCTTTCGCGGTCGCGCGGGTATTCATGGTGGTTGCCATGCATGACATAAACAATTTTTCGGGCGCGTGCGCTTTCTGCCACCAGATGAAAAATAAAGCGGTGCATGATGTATTCAAAGAAGGTCCAAAAAGCCATTCCGGCAAAAAACACCAGCAGGATCATCTCAGCGGAATAATTGAGTTTCGCGCTGCTGCGGTACATACAGTAAACCATTACCGGCAGGTACATACCCCATATCACCAGGGGATGCGTTTTGGTAAGCATTTCCAGGTATTCGTTTTTGAACAGCGTAGCCTGGCCTTTATTATGAATCTTTTCGAATTTCATTATAGAATTGCGGGGTGTAAAAGTACAGAAATCTAGTCAATTATCCACATCTAATTGACATTAAATGTACACTTTCTTTAGGTTAACATTTCGCTATTTTTAAACAACATGACTTTCTGATTCCTGCCTCCTGCCTTATATTTTTTTCCGCCATTTCAAATGCTGCAAGCCCCGTGGCTCGGGGGTCGACAATGGTATTGAACCATTGTCCTTCCCGGTTTAAAGCCTGGATCTTGCCCCCGGCGCCACGCTTACAGTTCTTTGCTTCCTGTGCCATCAATCTTTCCCTCATACTTATTCCCTAATTTTACCCGCTTTAAAAAACGATTTACATGAAATTGGTTACTTACCTGCATGACGAACACGATCAGTTGGCCATCCTGGTTGACGGGCTTTTATTTGATATGGAGACCATTCACCCGGATCTTCCCGGGAACATGCACATGTTTCTGCATTACTGGGATGATTTTTTAACAACCGTTCAGGCCGGAGAAATGGCGATCCGCGATGGAAATATTTCTGCAGAAAGAGGAATACCCTATGATTCAGTACAACTATTATCACCGGTTCCCTTTCCCTCATCTTGCCGTGATGCTTATGCATTTCGTCAGCATGTGGCCACAGCGCGGCGCAACCGTGGGTTGGATATGATCGCTGAATTTGATCAGTATCCTGTTTTTTATTTTACCAATCATCGCAGCATACAGGGACCGGGTGAAATAAAATGCATGCCCGATCATTTTGAAAGACTAGATTTTGAATTAGAAGCTGCAATTGTTATTTCCAGGCCGGGGCGAAACATCCGCGCACAGGACGCTGACGAATATATCGGAGGCTTGATGATCATGAATGATATGAGCGCGAGAAAATTGCAGATGGAAGAGATGTTACTTAATCTCGGGCCTGCAAAAGGAAAAGATTTTGCAACAGCTGTTGGGCCATATCTTGTTTCCCTGGACGAACTGCAACCATTTGAAACCAATTGCAAAGAAGGTCATATTGGAAAAAGTTGGTCCCTCCGGATGCAATGCCGGGTGAATGGAGAAAGAGTAAGCGATGGAAATTTGTCCGAGATGGATTGGACGTTTGCAGAGATCATTGAGCGCGCTTCATATGGCGTTGATCTTTTTGCGGGGGATATTATCGGTAGCGGAACTGTCGGCACAGGATGTTTTTTAGAATTGAATGGAACCCGAAAACTGCTCGATCCGAACTATACGGAACAATGGTTGAAAGAAGGCGATGAAATTGAAATGGAAATCGAAGGGCTCGGTGTTTTGAAAAATAATATCGTGAAAGATGAAGATGATTTTTCAATACTTAATAAAAAGAAAAATTCCTGATGGCTGGGATTAATGCGGATCAGACAGAACTGGTTATCACTAAGGCTGAAACCGATCACGCATCATAAAAAATCTGCGTTACACCATTCAACGCCTTAACTTTGCAAAAATTTTTGAAGAAATAGCATATGAGCCAACACCTCTCCGAACAGCAAAACATACGCCGCGATAAATTAGCTGAACTGCAGCAATTGGGAATTGACCCATACCCGGCACCGTTATACCCGGTCAATACAAGCGCTGCATTTATCAAATCGAATTATAAAGGCGAAGAAAATAAATCCGATTTTGCAGCGGTATGTCTGGCAGGCAGAATCATGAGCATACGCGATATGGGCAAAGCCTCGTTTGCGGTGCTGCAGGATAGTTCAGGAAAAATTCAGCTTTATGTAAAAAGGGATGAAATCGCGCCTGGGGAAGACAAGTCTTTGTACGATAAAGTTTGGAAACATTTGCTGGATATGGGAGACATTATCGGCGTAAAAGGATATGTCTTCACTACCAAAACAGGAGAAACATCTGTGCACGTTCAAGAACTCACCTTACTGTCAAAAGCATTGCGTCCACTGCCCGTCGTCAAACAAAAAGAAGGAGAGACGTTTGACGCCGTGACTGATCCCGAATTTCATTATCGCCAGCGTTATGCGGATCTGATTGTGAATCCACAGGTAAAAGAAACATTTATCAGTCGTACAAAAATGATCAATTCGATCCGCGAGTTTTTAAATGAACGGGGAGCTTTGGAAGTTGATACGCCGGTATTGCAAACGATCCCGGGTGGTGCGGCTGCAAAACCCTTTATCACGCATCACAACGCACTGGATGTTCCCTTTTATCTGCGGATCGCCAATGAATTGTATTTGAAAAGACTGATTGTTGGCGGTTTTGACTGGGTGTATGAATTCAGTCGCAACTTTCGCAATGAAGGAATGGATAGAACCCACAATCCTGAATTTACCATCCTTGAATTTTATGTTGCCTATAAAGATTATTTGTGGATGATGGAAACGACCGAGCAGCTGTTAGAAAAAGCTGCCGTGGTAATCAATCAACATACGACAGCAATTGTCGGCGAGAAAGAAATTGATTTCAAAGCGCCGTACAAACGCATAAGTATATATGATGCGATTCAGGAACACACAGGCATCGACGTTAGTCATATGGATGAAAATAAATTAAGGGATGTTTGTGCGAGGCTGAATATTCATGCGGAAATATCAATGGGTAAAGGGAAATTAATTGATTTGATCTTTGGTGAAAAATGTGAACATCATTTTATTCAACCCACATTTATTATTGATTATCCCGTTGAAATGAGCCCGCTTACCAAGAAACACCGCAGCAAGCCCGGACTGGTGGAGCGCTTTGAACTGATCATTAACGGGAAAGAAATTGCCAATGCCTATAGCGAATTGAATGATCCCATTGATCAGCGCGAAAGATTTGAAGAACAGGTAAAGCTGATGGAGCGTGGCGACGAGGAAGCCATGTTCATCGATTATGATTTTTTACGCGCCCTCGAATATGGAATGCCGCCTACATCCGGCATCGGTATCGGCATAGATCGTTTATGTATGTTACTCACCAATCAATCGTCCATACAGGATGTATTGTTCTTTCCGCAAATGCGGCCTGAAAAAAATTTAGCATAAAATCATAGTGACCCGGCCGATTTCTACCAATCTTTTTTCTCCTCTCAGAATTAATTTTTGAAAACAACCCAAAAAAAATTAAATTAGGAGTAACTAAATGATTGCCATATGAACAATACATCAATCTTCAGAATCGGCACCATTTTATACGCCTTGGTCATAGGCTTTTTTGGTGTCAATCACTTTTTACACGGCACGGGTTTTCAAAATACAGTTCCGTCTTTTATTCCCGGAGGCATTTTCTGGGTTTACCTGACAGGAGCTGCATTAATTGCTGCGGCAATTGCATTCCTAACCGGCAAGTACACCCGACTGGCCGGACTATTACTCGCTTTCTTCCTGATTATTATTGTCCTCACCGTTCATTTGCCTGCATTGATAAACTACGAGGGCTCTGGTGCGGTGAGTCTGCCGCTCATTAATCTCGTAAAAGATACGGGGCTTGCTGCGGGAGCTTTAATGATCGCAGGAAAATCATAAATGGTTTCTCACTGAAAAAATAAACCCCTGTTGCTGGCAGGGGTTTATTGATTTAATGCTATAAAGAAATTATATAAACAGGTCGCCCATTAATTTTTGCTCCGGATTGACAGCATATTTTGAAAAATCAGTAATTCCTTCCTGCTGCAATACCTCTTCATCAATAAAAAAATTTCCGGTGCATTCGAAGGAAGGTCTTTTCAAAATATGAAATGCTGACTCTGCAACGATATCAGCTGTTCTGCTTCGCTGCATCAAAAAATCTCCACCCAATAAATTTTTGACGGCGGCTGTAGCGATTATGGTTTTTGGCCATAGAGCATTGGCGGCAATGCGAAATTTTTTTAATTCTTCTGCAAGTCCAAGCACAATCATACTCATTCCATATTTGCTCATCGTATAGGCAAGATGATTCGCAAACCAGCCGGCATCCAGATTAAGCGGCGGAGACAGGTTCAAAATATGCGGATTATTTGCTTTTTTCAACATAGGGATACATGCCTGGCTCATTAAAAAAGTTCCGCGCACATTGATGTTATGCATCAGGTCAAACCGCTTTACCTCCGTTTGTTCAACAGGCATCAGGTTGATTGCACTCGCATTATTTACCAAAACATCTATTTGACCGAAGGTATTTACGGTGGTTTCTACAACGCGTTTAATATCGCTTTCAGCGCGGATATCTGCCTGCAGCGGGAGCACTTTTCCTGGACCCGCAGCAGCAATTTCTTCTGCTGCCGTATAAATGGTTCCTTCCAGTTTTGGATTTGCCTCAATTGTTTTTCCAACGATAACCACATGCGCTCCTTCTTTGGCAAGCCTTATTGCTATCGCCTTGCCGATGCCTCTGGACCCGCCGGTTATTACTATTATCTTGTTTTCGAAATGCATGATGGGGATTGAATGTAATACTCTTTATAAAACTAAAATAGGGCTATTTTAAATGCTTTCAAAAAGATGCGAAATAATACGAGCATTCAATTAGTAGTTTTACCAAAATTTAAGTAAATGATGAATTGATAAATAGAGCAATTGTGCTCTTGCGCGACCATGAGGTGGTTTGTATGTTTGTATTGTCAAGATGAATGATAAATATAGATTCGAATCCAATTATCCTTAAAACCGAATCCCAGGAATCCTTAGAAAAACAAATCTAGAATCCTGAAAAACCAAAACTAACGAATCGAAATTATCTTTCAACCTTGTACCGTTAAAATCCAAAAATCCCGTAATCCAAGATCCTACGAAACAAAATTGAAATTTGTACCTATTGATGGCCACGAAAATGTTGGTTTGGTATCGTACAAAAAAAATTGAAAGTCCCGAGTTTTCGGGACTTTCATCGTTTAGGGTCTGCCTGAGAATCTTTATTAATGGCCGCCTGCAAGCACCATCGGTTTCTTTTTAAATTTTTGCAAGAAGATAATTGGCACGCAGAATAAAGTAAATACACCGATAATTAAATAGAGATTGTCATAGGTCAACAGCATGGTTTGTCTTACTATTCGTCCTTCCATAGCCTGGTTGGCCATCTGCTGGGCCGTAATGGCATTAAACCCTTTGCTGATAAAATTCTGAACCATAGCCTGATTACTTTCCACATAAGCAGGGTTATACGGATTTATATTTTCAATCAGGGTATTTCTTACCACCCCCGATTTTATATGAATCAAAGTGGTGATAATGGCAATACCGAATGAGCCGCCAAGTTGGCGCATCATGTTATTCAAACCGGTTCCCTGTCCTATGTCCGGCCCTTTCAAATCCTGCAGGGCAAGTGTTGTCAGCGGAACAAATAATATACTCATTCCCAGACCCCGGACAATCAATGGTAAAAAGAAATCGTTCGTGCCTGAATTCAGGGTCGAATGAGACAGCATCAGCGTAAATATAAAAAACATAAAAAAGCCCCCGGCAGACATGATCTGCGCCGGCACCCCTTTTTTGAGCATCATCCCGACAAATGGCATCATACAAATGGTTGCCAATCCGCCGGGAAATAAAAGAAAACCCGTTTGTTGTGCGGAAAAGCCGAGAAGGTTTTGGCAAAACACCGGGAAAATGAATACAGAACCATACAATGCAAAACCGAGGGTAAATGTTGTTACGATTCCGATCGCAAAGCTTCGGGTTTTTAAAATACGGAAATTGACCACGGGGTGGTCTGTACTCAGTTCCCTCCAGATGAAAACAATTGCGGCAATGATGGTGGTGACAAATAATACAGCAATATATGTTTTGGCAAACCAATCTTCAGATTCACCTTTTTCCAAAACAACCTGTAAACTTCCCACACAAAGTGTCAGAAATAGAATTCCCCACCAGTCAATGGGTTTCCCTTTGGCATATTTCGGTGATTCCTTAATAAATGTCGATACGAAGAACGCCGCAATTGCGCCAACGGGAATGTTTACATAAAAAATATACGGCCAACTGAAATGATCAGTAATAAATCCGCCAATCGTTGGACCAACTGTTGGGCCAACAACAGCGCCCAGGCCAAATAAAGCTGTTGCCATTCCTATTTCTTCACGTGGCCAGGTTTCCATCAGAATTGCCTGACCTGTTGATAACAATCCGCCGCCTGCCAAACCCTGTATCACGCGAAAAATGATCAGTTCACCAAGACTGTGCGCATGTCCGCAAAGGAATGAGGTGAACGTGAACAACAAAATAGAAGTAAGAAAATAATTTTTCCTTCCAAACTTGTCGCCAAGCCATCCGGACATCGGCAATATAATTACGTTTGCCACGGCGTAACTGGTAACCACCCAACCTGCATCTTCCAATGTGGCACCGAGGTTCCCCATGATATTTGGCAAGGCAACATTCACAATGGTTGTATCAATGAGTTCCAACAATGCAGCAATGATCACCGTTATGGTAATAATCCATTTTCTAAATCCATGTTCTGCCATTTCTATTTAATATTTTATATTTAAGATGTTTTATTTTTTGCTGCCACCGCTTCTCAAATAACCCGCTTTTTCAATGGTCCCCATCCTTTTTTGAAATTGGCCCGTGATTTATTGCCTCATGCTTGTGCATCTTTCCGTCTAACCCATTCGGGTCATTCCTGATCTCATTGCCAAGCACAACGAAGGTTACCCATTTCATCCCCGGTGCCGCAACAGGGCAAATCTTCAAATCCCCGGATCAGCAACCGAAAACCCGCTATTTTGTGTGCACTACGACACTCACACTCATTCCCGGTCTCAACATATTCATCGTTGCGGAATCAGCCTGCAGCGTGATTTTCACGGGAACACGTTGTACAACTTTCACAAAATTTCCTGTTGCATTATCCGGTGGCAACAAAGAAAATTTAGCACCCGTAGCGCCTGCAAATGATTGTATGGTGCCTGCAATTCTCTTGTTGGAAAACGCATCTGCCGTAATATCCACACTGTCGCCAATTTTCAAATGTTCCATTTGCGTTTCTTTGAAATTCGCAGTAACATATACATTGTTGTCGTGAACGATCGCAAAAAGCGTCTGCCCGTTTTGAACCAATTGCCCAATCTGAATATTTCTTTTTGAAATAATTCCATTCACCGGTGCGACTATGACCGTGTAGGATAGCTGCAGTTTTGCATAATCAATATCAGCCTCACGCGATGTTATGTTTGAAGCCGTTGCGCCTACCTGCCGTTGATTTGTACTCACTCTCTTTGTTTGAACGGGAACCTGACTTTGTGCAACGGTGAGTTGGGCATCTGCCGCCTCTTTGGCCGCTTTGGCATCATCAAACTGTGCTTTTGTTATGGCGTGATCGTTGTACAGATTCTGGTAGCGTTCAAAATCCTGCGTTGTTTTCCATACCTGGACTTTTGCTGCCTCTACATTTGCCTCCGCAGTGGTGATTCCCGTTTTTGCCTCAGTGACATTAGATTCGGAAACATTAACCGACTGACGCGCCGAAGTTAAAGCGGCCATGGCCTGCTCTAATTTTATTTTATAATCTTTATCATCAAGCACTACCAACGTGTCACCGGCTTTTACAAACTGGTTATCCTGGAAGCGTATCTCGTTTACATATCCGCTGACACGCGCCACCACAGGGCTGATGTCAGCATCAACTTGCGCATCATCCGTTGTTTCATGATTCTGATAATACAAATATTCTTTCAGCGTAAAAATTAATGCGCCTACTAAAACCAAACCGAGAATTATCGGGAAAATTATTTTTTTCTTTTTTTTAGGTTGTGTCTCGTCCATAGTTGAGTCTTTTAATTCGATTTATTAATAAGTAGTTTAGTTTTATGTTTACGGTTGTATATGACCGATAGATTTTAACAGCGTGTAATAGGCGATGGTTGCATCAGACTTTGCCAGCTCAAGATTAATGCGAGCTTGAAATACCAGGGTCTGGGCGTCTATCCTGTCTGTTGTTGTGGCAAGATTGTTATGAAATTTCGATTCCATCTCGCGTTCGTTTTCGGTTGACTGCGTTACGGCATCCTGCAATACCTTTATTCTTTCCAATGCCAGTTCATAAGTTCGGTAACTCTGGTTCACCTCCGTTTTTACTTTATCAACCTGCATGTCGCGGGAAATATCAACTTGTCGTTTCTCAATATTGGCTTCGTTAAGTTTATTTTTGTTTTTATATAATGTGGAAATGTCCCAGCTTGCGTTCACGCCAACAACGAAAGGAGCAAGAAAAGCGCCGCTGCTGGGAATGATTGGTTTTGACAGATTGAAATAGTACAAACTTCCGCCAAGACCAACGGTAGGTAATTTTTCATCATGGATTTTTTTGATGTTGACGTCTGCAATTTCAGCCTGGTAACTTATTGAACCAAATTCTTTCCTGTCCCTGAGCGCTTGTTGCAGATATTGGTCAAGCGGGTTATTGACATCCAGTTTATAGGTAACTTCCTGAACCTGCAGTTCGGTACTGTCGGGCAATCCAAGCAAAACATTCAAATCATAATTGGCAATTTTGCGATTGTTTTCCAATTCAAGTTGGGTTAGCTGGGTGTTTGATTTTTGCAATTGAAAACGAAGCACATCATTGAGTGTCGCCAGCCCTTGGTTCTCATACTTTGTAATTTCATCCAGTTTGTTTTGGATGTCCTGCAAATCCTGTATAACAATATCCTGGTTCTGTTTTATTTTATAATAGTTGAGATAAGAATTGATAACGGTATATACCACTTCATCTTTATCCTTATCGGCATCGAGTTTGCTCATCTTAATCAGCAGGTCAGCAGATTTTTGCGCATACTTAAACTGATTGCCTGCGAAAATGGGCTCATTGATGCTCAACGTCGCCTGGTACAAGGGATTATCGAACGGAAGTTTTATCGTTCCTGATTTTGCTGTATCCCCCGGAATGCTGAGTTTTCTGGAAAGCATCAGTGCATGGTCATACCCGACACTCACTTTTGCCGAAGGCAGCGCTGCATCCTTTGATTGTTCAAATTGCGATATCGCCTGGTCTATTTTGCTTTGAGATAATTTTAGTTGTTTGCTGTTTTGGACTCCGAGTTGCACTGCTTGTTCAAGGCTCAGCGTTTTTGTTTGTGCAGCCAGGCCGAAAACAGAAATCATACAGGTAGAAAAAATCCATACTTGCCTTTTCATGTTTTTGTTTTTTGTCTTTTATTTCTCTTATGGAATAACCGGGATGAAGGGAACCTTAGCGTGGAAAATATTCGGCGGCACTGGTCAACAGCTCATTGATTGGTTATTTCATTTAGTCAAATATTCTTCGTTTTTAATATCAAGATGTGCATGCAATAATTGCTTCAAATGCGTTTTCAACCGGGGGGTAATTTTTTTTCGGTAGGCTTCGTCATTATTTTTTTCAACATTAAAAAGCGCTGTATAGAAATTTCGGGCAACGGTCGTCTGAGAAATTGTTCCCATTACCGTGCCGACTGTAAATTCTATATCAACTTTTCTGAAAATTTTTTTCTTCTGCCCGTCAAGCAAAATTTTTTTTATCTGTTCAAAATTTCTCAGCTTGATCTTTGTGATGAGTTCTTTGATCTCTTCTGAACGGCTGTTATTTCCTTGCTGCATAATGTTGTGGAAGCACAGATTGCCCATAATCTTATCTACATAAAAATCAACGACCTTATCAATTTTTTCCCACGGACTAAGCGATTCATCTTTATTTAGCGCTTCAAGTATGGTGTAATTGGCCCGTTGTTCCAATAA
>DATGFZ010000528.1:0-6073 GCA_035308805.1 Puia sp.
AACATCCGGGCACCGCGAAGAAATTGAAGCATTAATAAAAGCATTGGAGCCCTATGGATTGATTGAATTTGTCCGTAGCGCAAGAGTGGCTATCATCAAAGATAGCAAGGGCTTTCATGAAAAATTAAAAGAGTTTGAATCCATCGAACCAGGATCTGATGTCATTGAAAATGAGTTCTTGAATAAGCAGGATGAAGTGTTTACCATGTAATTGATTGCACGCGTTTTGGGAGGTTTTACTGAGCGCGTGGGAATTTTTTGGCGTCATGAAATAAAAAAGACGTGGGCGTAAACCCCTTTCTGCCTGCAAACAGAGGCGATCAATGGGCGAAGACAGTCAACATCACAGAAAAAATGAGTAGTTAAGCACCAAAATAAACAATGAAGAAGCGACCTAAATAAATCGCACTTTATAAATCTAAAATTATAAATCAAAATCTAACATGGCAAAATTAAATTTCGGCGGCGTTGAAGAAAATGTTGTCACCCGCGATGAGTTTCCGCTCAGCAAAGCGCAGGAAGTCTTAAAAAATGAAACGGTCGCTATTATTGGTTACGGCGTTCAGGGACCAGGACAGGCACTCAATCAGAAGGACAATGGCATCAATGTTATCGTTGGACAACGCAACAATTCAAAAACTTGGGACAAAGCTGTGCGTGACGGTTTCGTGCCCGGTGAAACGCTTTTTGAAATTGAAGAGGCGTTGAAACGCGGCACGATAATTTGTTATTTGCTCAGTGATGCCGCACAAATTGCCCTTTGGCCGACCGTTCAAAAACATCTTACCCCGGGTAAAGCGTTATATTTTTCGCACGGATTTGGAATCACATTCAATCATCAGACGCATATTATTCCCCCGAAAGATGTTGATGTTTTTTTAGTGGCTCCAAAAGGTAGCGGAACATCATTGCGCAGAATGTTTTTGCAGGGCCGAGGATTAAACAGCAGCTATGCCATTTTTCAGGATGCAACCGGTAAAGCGAAAGATAGGGTGATCGCCCTGGGTATTGCCGTTGGCAGCGGATATTTATTTGAAACCGATTTTAAAAAAGAAGTATACAGCGATCTTACGGGCGAGCGCGGAACATTGATGGGAGCGATTCAGGGAATCTTTGCTGCGCAATATGAGGTGCTGCGCAAAAAGGGCCACTCTCCCAGCGAAGCATTCAATGAAACCGTTGAAGAGTTAACACAATCTTTAATGCCACTCGTTGCCGAAAACGGGATGGATTGGATGTATGCCAATTGCAGTACCACAGCGCAGCGTGGCGCACTGGACTGGTGGAAAAGATTCCGGGACGCAACGTTACCTGTATTTACTGAATTGTATGAAAGCGTTGCTGCCGGAAAAGAATCGCAGCGTTCTATTGATAGCAATTCGCAACCGGATTATCGCGAAAAATTAGAAGTGGAATTAAAAGAATTGCGCGAAAGCGAAATGTGGCGTGCCGGAAAAACGGTAAGGAGTTTGCGACCGGAGAATCAGAAATGAGAGGTGTTGAGCGTATTTTGGATATCGGCTTTTGTTTTCCTGGGCATCTATCGATGCAGGATTCCGACCCAGAAGGAATTGATCAGCTGAATATGAATCAAATGCATCAAAATACCCAACAACGATAGCGAATAGTAACAAGAAATGCCGGTTTCAAAAACTCAACCGGAATAAAAATAAATAGCAAAAAATAATTAATGTCGGAAACAAAACACAACAACCATCCGGAAGTAATCGCCATAAGAACCTGGAAAGAATATTTCGGTGAATCATTGCTGATCATTTTCAGTGTTGTGCTGGCCATTATATTAACGGAAGTGATCAATAAAATTCATGAAAATAGCCAAACCCATGAAATTTTGGGTGAACTGCGTGATGAGCTCGTTACAAACAAAAAGGCTGAAGTGGATCAATACAAATATCATTTGCAAGTGTTGAAAAATATAGACTCCGCTTTGAATAATAACAATTTTCAGAAAAAAATCTTCGATAGTGGCAGAATTCATTTATATCTTTTAGCTCCTGAAGGAGTCTTATCGGATGACCTGAATGATGTAGCCTGGCAGGCAGCAAAGCAGTATAATATATTTTCCAAACTGGATGTCAAAACCCTTGGTTTACTTACTGATATTTATAATCACCAGCAAAGAATTATAAAAACAGAAGATGAAATTGGTAAAGTGTTGCTTTCCTTTGAATCGAGAAAACCTGAGAACACCAAAACCACGCTCATATTGATGCGAGATAATTACCACGGTTGGGCCGTTGACAGGGTGCCGAGATTGTTGGAAAAATATCAAACAGCGATTGACGAATTAAGCAAATATTGAAATAGCTAAGTATGAACACCAAAGAAAAAACATATCAGTTAGATTTTGCAAAAGCAAAAGAACGCTTGAGTAAAGTAGTTAATAAGACTCCACTTCAGCTTAACCGTAATTTATCACGCAGGTATAATGCCAATGTATATCTCAAAAGAGAAGATCTGCAAATTGTTCGTTCGTACAAATTGCGTGGCGCATATAATTTGATGAGTAGTTTGACTGAGGAGCAGTTGCAAAAAGGGGTCGTGTGTGCAAGCGCTGGTAATCATGCGCAGGGCTTTGCTTACTCCTGCAAAAAGCTTGGCGTAAAAGGAACGGTTTTTATGCCAATCATTACACCAAACCAAAAAGTGCACCAAACAAAAATGTTTGGTGAAGATAAAATTGAAATCAAATTGGTAGGAGATACTTTCGACGATTGTGCAATCGCCGCAAAAAAATTCACCGAAGAAAATGGAATGATCTTTATTCCGCCCTTTGATGATTACAGGATCATTGAAGGACAAGGAACGGTTGGGGTGGAAATCCTGGAGCAACAATCAAACATTGATTATCTATTTGTTCCCGTGGGGGGTGGCGGTTTAGCCGCGGGGGTAGGTACATATTTCAAGACATACTCGCCTAAAACAAAAATAATCGGACTTGAACCAGAAGGCGCTCCATCTTTATATGAAGCGCTAAAAGTCGGTTACCCGGTAACGTTGGATAATATCGAACGTTTTGTTGACGGCGCTTCTGTTAAGCGTACGGGGGACATTACTTTTTCCATTTGCAAAGAAGTCCTGGATGATCTGCATTTGGTTCCGGAAGGAAAGATCTGTTCATCTATTTTAAAGTTATATAACGAAGATGCCATTGTTGTTGAACCTGCGGGGGCAATGTCCATAGCTGCATTGGATGATTATGCTGATGAAATAAAATGGAAAAACGTAGTATGTATAGTTAGCGGAAGTAATAATGATATTGACCGCATGCAGGAAATAAAGGAACGTTCCCTGCAATTTGAAGGATTAAAGCATTATTTTTTGATTCGTTTCGCTCAACGCCCTGGCGCCTTAAAGGAATTTGTAAATTTTGTGCTCGGACCAAATGACGATATCACCCGTTTTGAATACATGCAAAAACATAATAAAGAGACCGGTCCGGCGCTGGTGGGCATCGAATTAAAATCAAAGCAGGATTACGAAGCGCTAATGCAAAACCTGGTAAAATTCAATTTCAACTTTACAGAATTAAAAAAAGATGATAATATGTTTGGCTATGTAGTTTAAGTGCCGATGGTGTTGAACGAAGCATTTGGTCATGGCAACACTATTGTGCAAGAGAAATGTTGGTGTATCAATGTCGGATGGTCAATGAGAAAACTGCGGGTGATACAGGGAAGGACGCAATGCAGCAATATGGATGCATGGAACCTGATTCAGCAATCAAAAAGACCCATGGCAAAGCTTAATAAGTCTACTTTTTTTGTGGAAAATAAGGATTGCCAAATCCGCTAATATTTCATATTTATTTCGTAATTTCAATTGAATCGAGGCTGCTATATTGAAAAATTCATAACGATTTCCATTTTTATTAGATAATATTCAATAATTCATGTGAACATGGGTGAAAAAGGCTTATATTCTCCGGAATTCGAGCGCGATTCCTGCGGCATCGGTTTTGTTGCCAATATAAAAAGCAATAAATCGCATCAGATCGTTTCCGATGCATTGACCATTTTGGAAAACATGGAACATCGGGGTGCCTGCGGTTGCGAAGTCAACACTGGTGACGGGGCAGGCATTATGATTCAAACGCCCCACGAGTTTTTCTTTGATGAATGCGTCAAGCTCGGGATCCATTTGCCTTCCTATGGGAAATATGGAGTTGGCGTTATTTTTTTTCCAAAGGACATTAAATTAAAAGAAGAAAGCCGCGAAATCTTTAATCGTTCTGCTGAAAAATTAGGACTGGAAATCTTAGGTTATCGCAAAGTTCCTGTAAATCCTGAGGGTATCGGCCCCACAGCTTTATCGGTTGAACCCGAAATCGAACAAGTTTTTATTGCGTGCCCCGATCATATTAATAATCCTGATGTTTTTGAACGTAAATTATTTGTATTAAGAAATTATTCGACTCATCTTATAAACGATACTGTTAAAAAAGACGTGGTTGGTTTTTACGTGGCCTCACTTTCTTATAAAACAGTTGTATACAAAGGTCAACTAACAAGCATGCAGGTACGCCATTATTTTCCTGACCTCAGGAATAAACGAGTTGTTTCTGCATTTGGATTGATCCATTCGCGTTTTGCGACAAACACGTTCCCATCATGGAAACTTGCGCAACCATTTCGTTTTATCGCTCATAACGGAGAGATCAATACCCTGCAGGGAAATTTGAACTGGCTTAGGACAAGCGAAAAAGGTTTTACTTCTCCTTATTTTAGCGATGAGGAAATGGACATGCTGCTGCCAATTATATTTGAAGGACAAAGCGACAGTGCCTGTTTGGATAACATGATTGAATTATTGACAATGTGCGGGAGAAGTCTACCCCATGTAATGATGATGCTGATTCCTGAAGCATGGGATGGCAACGAACAAATGGATCCTGTTAAAAAAGCATTCTACGAATTTCATGCGGCATTTATGGAACCCTGGGATGGACCCGCTTCTATTTCATTCACTGACGGGAAAATAATCGGAGCCACGCTGGATAGAAATGGGTTGCGTCCTTCACGGTATTGTGTAACCGAAGATGACCGTGTGATTATGGCTTCGGAAACCGGAGTGCTTCCCGTTGATCCGAAAATGATCAAAGAAAAAGGAAGATTGCAGCCCGGCAAAATGTTCATTGTGGATCTGGAACAGGGGAGAATTATCAGCGATGACGAATTGAAAAATAGTATCTGCTCACAAAAGCCCTATGCAGAGTGGTTGAATAAATATAAAATACGTTTGGAAGAATTGCCTGAGCCGCGTGTGATGTTCACACATCTTGAGCACGACCAGATCTTTAAATATCAAAAGGCATTTGGTTACTCAACCGAAGACCTGGAAACAATTATTGCACCAATGGCGTTGGAAGGAAAGGAACCCGTAGGCTCAATGGGCAGTGATGTTCCTCTTGCAGTGCTCAGTGATCAGCCGCAGCATTTGAGCAGTTATTTTAAACAATTGTTTGCTCAGGTCACCAACCCGCCAATCGACCCCATCCGTGAAAGATTGGTAATGTCATTGTCAACATTTGCAGGCAATAACGGGAATTTATTGGTAGAAGATTCTCTGGCCTGCCACAGCATCGCCCTGAAACATCCAGTACTAAGCAATCATGAATTAGAAAAAATAAGAAGTATTGATACCGGAATTTTCCAGGCAAAAACGTTGCAAACCTATTTTCGTGCGGATGGAGAAAAAGGGTCTTTGCAGAAAGGATTGGACAGGCTTTGCCGGTATGCGGTTGATGCGGTTGAAGATGGTTTTGAAGTGTTGATATTAACAGATAGGGCAATCGATAGCGACCACGCTCCCATTCCATCTTTGCTGGCAACGGCCGCTGTTCATCATCATCTCATCCGTAAAGGTTATCGGGGACAGGTAGGGATAATCATAGAAGCCGGTGATATTTGGGAAGTGCATCATTTCGCCTGTTTGATTGCCTTTGGTGCAACGGCTATCAATCCTTATCTCTCTTTGTCCACCATTCGCGACATGAAATTGACCGGAAAATTGGAAACGGAATTGGATGCTGAAGAATTAAAAAAGAATTACA
>DATGFZ010000529.1:0-6634 GCA_035308805.1 Puia sp.
CAAATCAAGAGCCGTTCCCATCTACCAAACAACGTCGTATGGTTTTGACAATTCCGAACATGCTGCAAACCTTTTCGGTTTAAGGCAATTCGGAAATATATATACACGCATCATGAATCCGACCACTGACGTATTTGAACAACGCATCGCTGCGCTGGAAGGCGGCGTTGCAGCGCTGGCAACCGGGTCAGGGCAGGCAGCGCAATTTCTTGCGTTAAATAATATTTTGCAGTCCGGAGACAATTTTGTTACAACCACTTACTTATATGGCGGTACTTATAATCAATTTAAAGTAGCATTTAAGCGGCTGGGCATTGATGTTAGATTCGCTGATGGCGATAATGTAGAAAGCTTCGTAAAGCATATTGACAAAAACACAAAGGCAATTTATTTGGAAACGATTGGCAACCCCCGTTTAAATATCCCCGATTTTCAAGAGTTTGCCGACCTGGCAAAAGAATATGATCTGCCATTGATCGTTGACAATACATTTGGGACAGCGGGTTATTTATTCCGTCCGATAGAATGGGGCGCAAACGTGGTCGTGGAATCTGCAACAAAGTGGATCGGTGGACATGGAACGGCTATCGGGGGTGTGATTGTAGATGCAGGAAATTACAATTGGGGCAATGGCAAATTTCCGCAATTCACCGAACCTTCTGAGGGATACCATGGATTAAAATTCTGGGATGTCTTCGGCGAAGGCAATCCGCTGGGTTTACCAAATATTGCGTTTGCCATCCGCGCGCGCGTGGAGGGACTCCGTGATTTTGGTGCCTCTCAGGCTCCTTTCAATTCATTTTTGTTGTTGCAGGGGTTGGAAACGTTATCGTTGCGTGTCCAACGTCATGTAGACAATGCGTTGAATTTGGCGCAGTGGCTGGAAAACCATCCGCAGGTTGATTTTGTTCAATATCCAGGTTTGAAAAGCAGTCCTTATAATGAGCTGGCAAAAAAATATCTCACGAATGGTTTTGGAGGTATATTAAATTTTGGGGTGAAAGGAACTAAAGAAAATGCGAGCAAATTTATTGACTCATTGAAACTGGCGAGCCATTTGGCAAATGTCGGGGATGCAAAAACTCTGGTCATTCATCCTGCTTCAACGACGCATGAGCAGTTGAGCGAAGCCGAACAAATTGCAGCGGGCGTTCAGCCAAACCAGGTGCGTATCAGTGTAGGCATTGAACATATTGATGACATCAAAGCGGATTTTGATCAGGCATTTGAAAAAGTTTTCGCCAAAGAATTGGCAGGATAAAGATTTTTCTCTCGCAACGACGTGGCCAAACCACGTCGTTGACCAATGCGAGAAATTTTCTGTAACAAAAAACAAAAAATTGCTACACAAAACATTTACAAATAACAAACCTTTTACGCTTGAGTCGGGAATTGTTCTCCCGCAGTATCATTTGGCGTATACAACACATGGAAAGCTGAACCGCAAAAGGGATAATGCCGTGTGGATATTCCATGCGCTTACGGCAAACAGCGATCCTGTCGAATGGTGGCCGGGATTAGTTGGCGAGGGAAAGATTTTTGATCCCGCAAAATATTTTATCGTTTGTGTCAACATGCCCGGAAGTTGTTACGGAAGTCTCGGGCCATTGGATATTAACCCCCTGGCGCATGAGCCCTACTATCACGACTTTCCTTTCTTCACGCCCAGAGACATGATTCGCGCCTATCAACCATTGCGTGAATTTTTAGGCATTGAAAAAATACATATCGGCATTGGCGGTTCAATGGGCGGGCAGCAGTTGCTTGAATGGGCTATTGAAGAACCTGAACTATTCGAATACATCTTTCCGCTGGCCACCAACGCTCAGCATTCGCCATGGGGAATTGCATTCAATGCGTCCCAGCGATTATGTATTGAAGCCGATGCAACCTGGAAAGAAAAAAATGTTCATGCAGGAATTGGAGGAATGAAAGTCGCCCGCTCGGTGGCACTGATTTCTTACCGTCATTATGAAACCTATCTGCACAGCCAGCATGATCACAACAACTTGCAGATAGAAAATTTCAAAAGTGAATCTTACCAACGTTACCAGGGAGAAAAATTAGCCAGGCGTTTCAATGCATTTAGCTATTACAAATTAAGCCAGAGCATGGATTCGCACAATGTTGGCAGAGGCCGTGAGGGTATTGCCAAAGCATTGCAACTCATCACCGCAAAGACACTGGCAATTGGCATTGAGTCAGATATCCTTTTTCCGCTTATTGAACAAAAATTCATTGCCAGTTGCGTTGCTAAGGCGGTCTATGCAAGCATAAATTCCAATTTTGGTCATGATGGTTTTTTGCTCGAGTACGAAGCCATCGGAGATTTAATTAACGAATTCATTCACGCAAAAAAAATTTCAAACCGTAAATTTGCCGTAATATCATAATCATGGACGCACATAAGCAATTGACAATCGGGCTTTTCGGATTTGGCGTAGTAGGTGAAGGTCTGTACAAGGTCTTGCACCAAACCCCATCATTGAAAGCTAGCATTAAAAAAGTTTGCATTAAAAATCCAAATAAAAAAAGGGATGCACCGGATGCTTTATTTACAACCGACAGAAACGATTTGCTATCCGATCCGGAAATAAATGTAATCGTAGAAGTCATCAATGAATCGGAAGCTGCATTCGAGATTGTATCTACGGCATTACTAAATAAAAAATCCGTAGTGAGTGCAAGCAAAAAAATGATCGCCGAACATTTGCCGGAACTTATAAAACTACAGCAGGATACCGGCGAACCCTTTTTATACGAAGCCGCCGCGTGTGCATCCATTCCGGTAATAAGAAATTTGGAAGAATATTACGACAATGATCTGCTGCATTCCATAAAGGCGATCGTGAACGGATCAACCAATTTTATCCTTACTAAAATGTTTGAGGACAAATTGGGTTTTCAAGAGGCATTATTGCTCGCACAGCAATTAGGCTTTGCAGAAAGCGATCCAAAACTTGACGTGGAGGGATTTGACGCCGTGAACAAATGGACTTTTTTACTTACTCACGCCTATGGAATCATTGAACATCCTAAGAATATTGTGTTCACCGGAATTCAGAATATTCAGTTAAGCGATGCCTTGGTGGCCAAAGAAAAAAATTATGACATCAAACTTGTTGCGCAGGCAAAAAAATTAATAAATGGAAAAGTTGCCGCTTTCGTACTGCCGCAATTTGTTAACCACGATGACCATCTTGCATTTGTAAAAAACGAATACAATGGCGTCGTAATAGAAAGCGGCTTTGCCGACAAGCAATTTTTTTATGGCAAAGGTGCCGGCAGTTTTCCCACGGCATCCGCTGTGTTAAGCGATCTTTCGGCTTTGCGCTATCAATACAGGTATGAATACAAAAAATTGTACCACCATAAACCACACGAACTCACCAATGATTTTTACATAAAAGCCTACCTCAGTTTTAACGACTGGAAATATATTCCGAAAGAAAAATTTGAATGGATCGAGGAATGGCATGCTCATGAAAATCGTAAATATTTAATTGGGGTGATTCATTTCAAACATCTCATCGAAAATGACTGGTGGCGTGAAAAAGGAACTTCACTCATTCTTGCTCCCGAACCGGTCATTGAAGATGTTGAAATAAGAAGGCTAAGAAAAAAAAGTTTGGAACTTGCGGGAGTCGTTTAATGGCGGATTGACTGATTGGCGCCGGCATCGGATCGCTGCTATTTCCTCGGCAATTCCCCTGACAGGGCGGCCATGAATTGAACGCGGAAACTGGGAACGGGGTGGATTTTCAAACCCCTGATAATTTTTGCAATTCCTCTTTTAGCTGATCAAAATCCACCTGCACACTCACATTGGGCGTTTCTTCAGAATAAGCCACCAGGCCGTTTTTATCGACCACCACCACTCCCCTTTTTGCCACACCTTTTATTCCCAGTATAAAATTGCAGTGATACATTTCATATTCATGTATAGTCAGTTTATTAAAATCAGACAGCAATTCATAATTGATATTATGTTTTTCTTTGAACGCCTTTAATGAAAAAGGCATGTCAACAGAAATACCAATGGCTACAGCGTTCACCTGGTTATAAAAATCGAGCTCATCACGGTTGGTGCAGACTTGCCTGGTGCAAACGCTGGTAAATGCAGCCGGAAAAAAATTTATCACTAAAATCTTATCTGAAAAATCTTTCAACGTCATTTCTTTTCTTTCCGTATTAAACAACCTGAAGTCCGGCGCATTCGTTCCTCTTGCAATTGCCATAGAAAATTTTCATGCATTATACAATAATTCGATCAAAAAAAGGTCAGGGCGGGTAAAAATGGGGCTAAGAAGGTGTGGTTGGATTCTACGATCCCGGCACAGGGTTGCCAATTCATCACATCTTCTGGCAGTTTCATCACTTTGCAAAAATATCCCTCTATTTCTTGTATAATCTTGCTTAAAATTATATTTCATGAAAGTCAGATGGAAACAGCACGAGATTATACTGGTGAACATCCTCGCCGTCATACTTCTTATAGGTTTTTTACGGGAAATTCACAATACCCCCGCTTCGACATTTGCAGCACCATTTATTAACAATAATGTTCGCTTTGACCTCTATGACAACCTGATTTTCCCGGACCTGGGCATGGGCATTTTAATTTACCTGGTTTATATGTATCTAAATATTTTCGCCATTCCGGCTCTGGTAAAAAAGGCTTCGAAAGGAACATGGAGGGCAGCAGTATCATTAAGAAAATTTTCCCTTTCAGAATTAGCAAAAAACAATTTAAAAAAATATTCTTTCTTCCTGATGAAAATTATTTTATGTATGCTGATTTTAGGAACTGCGCTGAATTTTGCAACTTATCACAAGCATAAATGGCAATTTGATTATCCCGGTTTTTCGATTTTCATTAGCAGCAGCAACCAACGATCACAGATGGATATTTTTGGAAGTTATTGGTTCGTTTCTGCCATCATGGGTATCTATTTTTTATATGTACTCATCCGTGAAACAATCATTCATTACCTTGAAAATTCCCGAAACAAGCGTACTTACCGAACCTTGATTGCCAATAAGGTTACCGCTTTTCTGGTTCTTTATATTGCCATTCCCGTTTTTCTGAATGCCCTCAATGTCATCCATGAAAACGAATTTTATCCTTCCTATTTTTTAGTATTGGCTGCGTTGTTTGCAATGTTTATGTGCAATATGTATTGGATTTTCCCGCTAGGAAACAACGTTTCATTTTTTAATACCGCAACCATCTCGCGTTTATTGATAACTTCTTTTTTGTTGTCGTTTCCATTGATTGTTATTATTCATGAAGGATTCATTATAGCGTTATTATTCAGCTGGGGTTTTCAGGTATTTGTTTTTACACCAATAACCTGGCTTTTCTTTCAGTTCAATAAGGACAAAATATTACAATTGAAGGGCACGGAAAAGGAGCTGATAAAATCAAAAACCGATTTGCAATTTCTGCGTTCACAAATCAATCCCCATTTTCTTTTTAATATTTTAAACACACTTTACGGAACCGCACTGCAGGAAAATGCCGAACGCACTGCAAGCGGCATTCAAAAACTCGGAGATATGATGCGCTTTATGCTCCGGGAGAATAACCTAGATTTTATCCAGATGAGCAAAGAAATTGAATACCTGACAAATTATATCGCCCTGCAAAAATTACGGACGCAATCTTCCCCGGACATTATTATTGAAGAGAACATAAGCGGGCAGGACTGCAATCATAGCATCGCACCGATGTTATTGATACCCTTTGTTGAAAACGCTTTTAAACATGGAATAAGCCTGAAAGAGCCATCATGGATAAAAATCAATCTTGAATGCACGGAAAGCAACATCATTTTTGAAGTACGCAACAGTATACATGCCAGGCAGGACAATGACCCGGAAAATGAACGATCCGGAATCGGGTTTATTAATGTGATTGAAAGACTCAAATTAATTTATCCCGGGAGATTTCAAGCCTTAGTAAACCAGGACGAAAAAGAATTTTTCATTCACCTGGCCATTCAGCCTTAGTCAATCATCACTTTAATAAAACGATAATCATGAAATCCATTTCATTTTTTTTACTCTTCGTGATGAGCTTAGCCGCTCATGCACAAACAAAAAATCAGATCATTGTTGGAAATGCAGATAGCGTGTATTCAAAAATCCTTAATGAAAACAGGAAAATATGGATACATATTCCAGAGGATAATTCCCCCGACGGGGTTTTTGCTAAACAACATTACCCGGTCATTTATGTTTTGGATGGGTGGGAACCGACCTTTTCTTCCGTGGTAAATATTGTTGAGTTATTGTCTGGAGGCAGCGGAAATCTTGCATTTCCGCAAATGATCGTTGTCGGTATCCCAAATACCGATCGTACACGAGACCTTACTCCGACGCACATTGTCTCAGCGCCGGTGATGGACAGCATGTCTGCCCGCTTTTCCGGCGGAGGCGAAAAATTTATTTCTTTCATCGAAAAGGAACTAATGCCGCATATTGATTCGGTATATCCAACCGCTCCGTACAGGGTATTTATAGGTCACTCATTAGGGGGGTTGATGTCAATTTATACAATGATGCACCACCCGAAATTATTTAATTCCTATATCGCCATTGATCCAAGCATGTTTTGGGATAATCGAAAGAT
>DATGFZ010000530.1:0-11651 GCA_035308805.1 Puia sp.
TAAAATTTGAATGAAGGTAAACATCGCCGTACCGCTCTATTCCCAATCTTGAATACGAACGCGGAGTTTGTTCCATATTATAATTGTCAAGAAAACGATTGATTTTTTTTTCAAAAACTTCGGGATCGGTCCCATTGCGTAACATCAAATAAGTCTGCGGACCGTTATTGGACCAGTCTTTTGCCCAGGCGTTATCCTGTAAAAACGACTGCCAGCTCAGCAAATAATCAAATTGCGCGGTGCTGTTTTCAGGCAGGTTATCGAATACGGCAGTTATTTTCAGGTCTTTGTTGTTTTGATAACGTATCGTTTTGCCCATTGCGGAATCTGCCGAACCGAAAAACTCTTCTGCCATTTTTTTGGAAATGGCAATATCTGCAATGGATTGAAGCGAATTATCGGCATTTCCCTGAAGCAACGGATAAGTGAACATTTTAAAAAAATCACTGCCGGCATGATTCCCATTTTCTTTAATTATTTTATTATTCGCTTCAAATGTTTTCAACTCATTCCATGCGAAATTGCTTGCAAACTGCACGTCTGGTAAAACTCTTTTCATTTCATCAGCCAACATCCCCGGCCCTCCAAAAAAAGCGTCTGTTTTTCCGTCTCTGTATTGACGCTCCATTATTGTATACAATTGCGCCCCGTTATGATGAAAACCATCGATACTTTTTTCATCTTGTATCCATAGCATGATCAAAAGGCTGCAGCTAATGCCTAATGCCAGTCCAACAACATTAATTGAAGAAATTATCTTATTTCTCCAAAGACTTCTGAGCCCGGTTTTAAGATAGTTTCTGAACATAGATAACTTTTTATTCGATTATCAGTGACTTCCCTGGCATACCCCCCGAAATCATCAGCAAGCGCGATGCCACAATAATCGGGATTGATCGACATTGAACCCAAACGATACAATTTGCGGACGGATCCGTTTTTGATGCATGCCTGTTCGGTGTTGAACAGGCATCTGCTGACCGGCATTATTCCTGTGCAGCTACATTGATCATGTAGGTTGGCGGTTGTCCCCTGGATACATCATTTTCAGGTTTGGCTGAAGAGATAAGTATGCGATTCGCCTGTATTTGCTTTTGGGTGAAATAATTTATTAATGATTGATTCCTTCTGGTAACGATATTATTGATGGCGAGATTTGTCTTTTCTTTTCCTATTATTTGCAGGCATTTTTCCTGAACCGACATAAAAGATGCAGATGTTAATTTGCTGTCGACAAATTTATTGAACAAGGAATCCTTGTTATCAATGTCATTGATTTGGGTTTGTCTTTTTGTTGAGTCTGCATTGAGGTATTGTTTTTTCATCTCCGTTAAAGCATACGCCTCGCTTTCATCCTGTAAATTATCAATCAATATCAATTGCAATTTCAGGTCGGGTTTTTTAGTAAGAATATTCGCAAGGTTATCTAGCGTTTTTTGTTGCGTTTGAAGAACTGAATCCTGCAGCAGATCAAAATTCACTTGCTTATAATCATCTTCTTTTCCGCCGAAAATATGGGCAAACAATTTGAACGGGGCAGTCGCGGCTTTTACTATAATATTCTTTACAACCTGCCACACTATTTTTCCCCACTTGAATTTCGGATCATCCAGGCTACCGGTAACAGGAATGTCAAGCTTAATATTTCCATGAACATCCTTCAGCAAGGCAACCGCCAAACGAATGGGGAGATTCATTGCCGTTTTATTCTTTATTTTTTTGCCTGCTTCAATTTTTATGATCGTCAATGAGTTTCTGCTTTTTAGTTTGCGTTGCAATATGGTGGTCATATTCGAATACGATGCAACTCCGTTCAAAAAAGGCGTGGCTACATAATATTTTGAATAAGGATTGAAATCCGAAACGAGCATATCGGTTACTGTACAATCGATGGTCATGTCCTGGAAATTTTTTGGATTCACCCTCATCGTACCCTTCATGATTCCCGACCTGTTCAATCTTGAATTCATTTCAATGGTAATAAGATCATTCGTGCTGCTTATTTTATTACTCTCCATATTCAGGGAATCCATGTCGTATTGAAATTTGTCCTGCAAAGTATAATCGGTAAAGATAAAATGAGCATTTTCAATTTTTAATTGGTTGGCATTGTAATTGCTCGCCACATAATTTTTTACAATGCTTTGCACGTAATCTGCCAGCATAACAAAAACATTTGCATATGCAGTTTTAGATGTATCGGCGGCATTACCTGAAGGGGAAGTCATCAACCTTTGAAAATTATATCCATCATCATACATGGATAATTCAAGGTAAGGCCTGCTGAGAAAAACAGACTGAAAATTATACAGGTTGTTTTTTGTGTTGATTGAATCAATCCTGATTTCCATATTTTCTGTCGATGCCAATTTCTCTCCGATATTATCAACAATAGAAAATTTCTCTGCTTTTACGGTCCCGCTTGCAGCCACATCCTCGGGCACATGCATGTTACCGGAAAAAAACATGTCAGCGCTTAACAACCCATCGAGCGTTTTTACTTTCAGGTAATCCCGCAGGTAAGGATAGAGCAGGGAGATGTTGAATTCCTGCATGTTCATTTTTAGCTTGTACAAAAAGGTTTTAGTATTCATCCACGCATCAGCAGTAAGTTCACCGCCTGAACGCAGACCCAGTTTGGTATGGATGGTATATACGGGATCGTTCCACGCGATAAGCGGAATTTTTGTATCCCAGTTTATTATTTCTACTTTGTTATATGGCGATTCGTTTTCATAAATTACCATGGCAGAATCAACCTGGAAATCACGGATCCGGTATTGTACGGGCTTATCATTTTTGCCCTGTTGCCCGGGCTTATTGTCCGAAATTTTTTTTATGATATCATCGTAATTAAAATGATTTCCGTGTTGGATGATGTGAATGGCCGGGCGATCAATTTTTAAGGCAGTGATGTCATATGTACCTGACCATAACCGGTAAACTTCAACATCAAGATACAATTGATGACATGCGAAAAACACCGAGTTGCTTTTGGCTTCATAAATTTTCAGATCGTCAAATCGAACTGCTCCATCAAAAACATTAATGTGGAGATTGGACATGGTTATTTTTCTTCCGGTATATTGCTCGCTGTATTTTTCAATGAGATATTTTGTTATGGATGAAAGAAAAAAGAGTGTGATGATTATTAGCAGGGCCAACGAACCGAAAATGACAATTAATATCCGTCGTATTTTTTTTGATAATTTCAAAGTCATCTCACAAGTATTTGAACAGGTAGCATTAGGTGAATTAATTAAAGCAAGATAAATATTTTTGAATTCAGGCTTCCAAACCGATCCAAACCGCGCCGCCTATGCTGTTTCGCCTGGCGCCTGTCACCGAGGCCAGCACATTATTTTCTTCTCTCCAGCGCAATACGCCAATGAATGCCATGATGATTGCCTCCTTAAAATCAATGATATCTTTTTCAGGGAATGTGATCGTGATGTGTAAGGATTGCAGTGTTTGCTGTAGCCTTCCCGTTAAAAAATGATTATGCGCGCCACCTCCCGTAATTAACAAGGAGTAGTGGGGGGAGGGTGGCCGGTATGATAGCAATTCCTCCATCGCCTTTTTAATTTGTAAAGCGATGTGTTCTGTATAAGTTCTTAAGGCGTCGGGGATCGAACAGCCTGAATTTTTTATCAGCGGAAGAATTATTTCCGTCCCAAAACTATTGGGCAAAGATTTGGGGTGTGCAGTGCTGTAATATTCTAGCCTGCCGAGCGCAGATAATAGTTCTTCATCCATTTTCCCCGCCGCTGCCAATGCACCTCCATCATCATAGTCTTTTCCGGTTTGGCTGGCAAGTATATTTAATACCCGGTTGGCAGGACAAACATCAAATGCAACGTATGTTTGTTTATTATCGAAAGAAAGATTGGCAATACCGCCCAGATTGAGATAAAAATCATACCCGCCAAATAATAAAATTTCTCCGATCGGGACAAGCGGAGCACCCTGTCCGCCCAGCGCTATATCCATTGCGCGCAGATCAGTGATGGTATTGATGCCGGTTTCGGCAGCAATGGAAGCTCCGTCCCCCAGTTGGGCAGTCAATTTGTTTTCGGGAGAATGAAAGGTGGTGTGACCATGTGAAACGATCAGTTGAACCTGATAATGAAGGTCATTTTCTTCAATAAAATTATTTACCTGCCTGCCGATATGATGCCCGTATTCTGTGTGCAAGCATTGGTATTGAAAGGCATTTAGTGTGTGTGCAGATTGCAATTTATTTGTCCATTCAGCATCATACGGGTAACATGAAGCTTTTATCAATTCAAAATTCCATTTGCCGGCATTTTCCTGGAAATGCACAAATGCAATATCCAATCCATCCAGTGAACTGCCACTCATTATGCCGATTGCTTTATAGATCATGAAACGAATTTAATAAAGTCTGAACGGAGATGCTGCGGATTTTTGAGTTTGAGCATATGGAAAACCACGGCAGGCCGATCCCCCGGACCCGGAGGGTGAATTTCAGATTAGTCAATCCGTTGCCGTCATCCGATTGACGAAATCATCACCCTCATGTACATTTTATACGGACGGTTTATACGGATCTGCCGGAATCATGCGTCCGGACAGGTCGGGCCATGCTCGAGGCAAGAGCCGGCTGCCAGATAATCAGGTTTTGTATTTTCATTTGTCCTTTTCGTAAAAGGGCAAAAAAGTCTATTGTAAATTGGGGCATCTTCATTTTATCAGCAAGGATCTGCAACCTGAGGCTTAAAGGCGAACAAAAGAGGAACTGATTTTTGACGCCAGCATGATGGTGCGTATACTGAATATGGTTTCAAAAAACAATTTGAAAATTTAAAAATTGCTCCACGGCTCAAATTAAATTACTTTAATTTGCAAATCATTATTCACTGTTTATTATTCATTTTTGATGGTTATTAATTTAAGCGAAAAATATTCATTGTTGTGTGACTGGATCGCCGAATTGCGGGATGTGGAGATGCAAAACGACAGAATGCGGTTTCGCAAGAACCTTGAACGAATCGGAGAGGTGGCCGCTACAGAAATCAGCAGTCAGTTGGAATTTGCTGAAAAAGAAATACAAACGCCTTTGGGGTTAATTGTTTGTAAGGTATTAAAAGAGCAACCTGTCCTGGCTACTATTTTGCGTGCGGGGCTTCCGTTGCACCAGGGCTTGCTGAATTATTTCGATAAAGCCGATAACGCATTTATTTCTGCGTATCGCAAGCATAACCGGGATGGTTCTTTTGAAATAAGTCTTGATTATGTGTCATGTCCAGAACTGGAAGACAGGGTTGTCATTATTTCCGATCCGATGCTGGCAACAGGCTCTTCGATGGTTAAGACCATACAGTTTTTGCGTGAAGAGGGTAAGCCAAAAGAAATTCATATTGTTGCGGTAATCGCCTGTACCGTAGGCATTGAATATGTTAAACGCATTGAACCTCAATGCAAAATATGGTGCGGAGCCATTGACGATGAATTAACGGCAAAAGGGTATATCGTTCCTGGTTTGGGCGACGCGGGCGACCTGGCATTTGGCACGAAAGTTCAGATGTAAATAATTGGCTTCCTAATTCTGTATTTTTAATTATTTTTATTACTTTGAGAATGATTCCCATTAATGCTGATCCGGCCCGGGGTATTAAACTCTAGATATGTAGCCCTTTCAAACAACCCACGTGTTTATTTACTCGTAAAGAATTTTAGATTTGTTTTTGATCGATTAAGCTGTTTATGAAAAAATCTTTTCTATTGCTGTCCTTTTTGTCACTGATATTTTTTGCCGACGCGCAGGATCCGGCTTTTTCGCAGTTTTTTGCATCACCGCTTACCCTTAATCCTGCCCTAACCGGAAAATTTAACGGAGTTGTTCGGGCAGCAGGTAATTATCGGGACCAATGGCCGGCAATTAATAATGCGTTTATTACTTCTACTGCGTCTGTCGATATGCCCATTTTAAAGAATCATCTTCCTGAAAATGATGTTTTAGGAGTGGGTTTGATGGGGATGACAGACAGAACCGCTGATGGTATTTTAACCAGTAATTATATTTCTTTTTCTACAGCCTATCATTTAAGTCTTGATGAAAACGGATACCAGCAATTGGGTTTGGGGTTCCAGGGAACATATGCCACCAAAATGCTTGATGGAACCAAATTGCATTTCGAAGATCAGCTGGATCAGCAGGGTGGCTGGACGATTCCAAGCCAGGAATCAATTTCAGGCCGACAGGTGAACATCAATTATTTTGATATGAATTTTGGGTTGCTCTATAATTTTACGACCAACGGCGCAAATAATTATTATGTAGGAACGTCATTGTATCACATTAATCGGCCGCACGAATCTTTTTTGGGAGACGATACCTATACCTTGCATCCTCGTTTCACCCTGCACGGGGGACTTTCACAACCGATTGAAGGCTCAACGAGCTATCTTCATTTTAGCGGATTGTACAGCAGGCAGGATAATGCAACAGATGTGGTGCTTGGAGGTGCATGGTCAGTTAATGTCAATAATGACAATGACAACCCTACCAATTTTTATGTTGGGAGCTGGGTGCGTTTCAGTAATTTAATTGATGCCTGGATTCCCTATGTAGGGATTGATTTTGGAAGTTTCACATTGGGACTGACTTACGACGTTAACGTATCCTCCTTAAAAACCGCCTCGGAAAGCCGTGGTGGTATTGAACTTTCACTTATCTATATTAAAAAGGCCAGCGATGGACGCAAACAGGTTCCGTGTCCGAAGTTTTAGCAGGCCGCTGCCGGCTGTCAAGGGGTGACGGATTTGCTAACATATTTATTTCCTTTTATGCTGAAACGATAAAGCAGTAATGCATCTTCAGCGGCATAATCAACACCAATTCTTCTGGTAATTTCAATTTCTTTTTTCTTTAGTGTGAAGCCATCATCGCCAATAAAGATTTCATCTTTCAATAAATTTTTGCCGGTGTGATGAGTAAATAATCCCAATGCCCTGGAAACGTTTCCCGGTCCCCTGGTCAATGTAAAATCCAAAACTGTTTTTTTTGTTCTTTGCATCATGATGTCAATTCCATCCAACGGCTCCAGGGCACGAATGAGAATTGCATGGGGAATGTTTTTTTTATTTGTTACTACATTAAACAAATGATGAATTCCGTAACACAAATAGACGTACGCTGTGCCTGGTTCCCCATAGAGAATTTCCGTTCGCTTTGTCCTTCTTCCGCCATACGCGTGAGAGGCCTTATCCACCTCTCCGCGGTACGCTTCGGTTTCAACAATCCTGCCGGATGTACGGAGTCCGTCAAATGTTGTAACCAAAATTTTGCCGAGGAGCTCTTTAGCAATTTTTTCCACATCATTGCGGTTATAAAAAGAGTCATCAAGTTTTTTTATCTTGCTCAACAGTAAAATTATTTTAAGTTTGACTGTTCGTTGGCCGATTGCCTTTGAATGATGGGCGTTCTTCGACTGAATCAACCATCAACAGCCCCTTTTTAAATCAAAAAAAATTCAGGTCAAACGCTGTCATGGTTCAACGTCCAACGATCGTCGTATCTTGATTAAGAATGTAACCAAATCCATTTTGATTGCTTAAAGAAATCGTCATATCCATTCAATCATACTTTAGAGCGCATCAATTTATCAGCAAACATAAGTTGTGGAAATGGATTATACCGCCGGGAATTTTGTATACCATTCTTTTTTTTATGGGGATGTATTTTTTCTGGAATTCCGCTGACGCTGCTGTTTCTTATTTAAGCAAGGTCACCGGCATTGAGAAATGGCTGCAACATCAACACAGTGCCGCGTTAAGTTTTTTATTTATTATGGGTGGGATTATGGTGAGGTTAATTCTGGTATTTTTTTATTTTTCTCTTTTTAAATACTTGTTTTTGATAATCGGTTCGCCTTTGTTTGCATACCTGAGTGAAAGAACGGAAGCGATCATCGAAGGCAGGGAATTTGTTTTTAGCTTTAATCAACTCCTCAAAGACATGGGTCGCGGAATAAAACTGGCGTTGAGGAATATGTTCTGGCAAACGGTTTATACGATCTCCATTCTAATTCTTTCCTTTTTTCCGTTAATCGGATGGATTACGCCACTAATATCATTATTTGTTGAATGTTACTACTACGGATTCTCGATGCTTGATTACAGTTGCGAAAGACATAATCTTTCTCCTTCTGCGAGTATTGCGTTTATTGCAAAACGGCGCGGACTGGCTGTGGGCAATGGCCTTGTTTTTTACCTATTTCATTTCATTCCTTTTTTAGCGCCTTCTTATGCCGTGGTTGCGGCTACCATCAGTTTATATCATCAGAACCTGGAATAGCCATGAATACCCAAGGTAAAGTATATCTTATTCCGGCATTTATTGATGAACAGTCCGTCCATGTGATTCCAGGTTATGTTGTTGATGCGGTAAGAGAATGCCAGGTCTTTTTTACTGAAAATCAAAGAAGTACCCGCCGGTATTTAAAAAGTTTATGGAAGGAGATGGTGATTGACGATTATGAATGGTTCACCATTCACAAATCAGAAGCAGCGCAAAAAGCTATCTTTTTAGAGAAATTAAAAGAGGGAAAAACAATTGGCATTGTCAGCGAAGCGGGTTGCCCGGGCGTTGCCGATCCAGGTCAGATATTGGTAGAAACAGCGCACCAGTTTGGGTCAATGGTCAGGCCCCTGGTAGGCCCCAGCTCAATACTGCTTACATTGATGGCAAGCGGAATGAATGGTCAATATTTTCAGTTTGTTGGTTATCTGCCAATTGAAGAGTCGCAAAAAATACAGTCAATCAAGGATTTAGAAATGGAATCCAGAAAAAAAAATTGCACCCAGATTTTTATAGAAACCCCTTACCGGAACAATCAGTTAATGGAAACCGTTATAAAAATATGTAAACCTTCGACAAGATTTTGCATTGCCGCAAACCTTACGGCTGCAGAAGAATTCGTTAAGACAAAAACAATTGCAGCGTGGAAGAATCATCTTCCCGATTTGCATAAACGGCCGGCTATATTTTGTTTGTTTGCGGACTGAGTGCTGAAGTTCCTAATCAAAGGACAGCATGCGGGCTTATGCAGGTTAGCCGGAAACAGGCAGGCAATCCTTATAGAGGATTTTGTTAAGTGCTGCCGGCATCGGATGTCCCGGCATGGCGCTGACTACTTCACATCATGTATTGAAATGACGCTGTCAACAATAAATTCACTATACCCGCGCCAGGGAACTGAACCCAGGTATTCTTTATAATGCAATTCAACCTCTTTACCGCTATTGACCATGAGCGTGTCGGCGATTCTTTTATTTTCTATAGAGAATTCAAATTCGTACGACTGCACCGCGCCTGGTGTTGAAGCACGGAAACCACTTTGAATCAATTTGCCTTCGTAGGTCTTGAAAATATATCCTTTCTTGACCACATAATTCAATTGTCCCGCTTTTACTCCTTCACCAAAAACATAGTAGTAACGTGCGAGAAAAAAAATGAGCAGGCCCGCGACGATTATCAATATCGTATAAGTAAGGAATTTTTTCATGCTGACATTTTTGGATGATCAGGGTTCGTGTTACAATCCATATTTGTCTACCAGGTAAATTAATGCCGCCATATTGATTGCGCCAAGTTCCAGTTCTCTTTTATTCACGTTTTCAAAGACATCATTCGGTGAATGATGATAATCAAAATAACGTTGCGAATCAGGATTTAGTTCTGCTGCCGGAGTTCCGAGTGCTGCATTGAGCGGCTCTACATCTGCGCCGGCAAAACCAATGGTGAACTGGTATACGCCATAGGGTTGCAACAGCGGAATCCAATTTCCCCGAATAATTTCTGCTTTCTCTTTCGGAATCATGAAGCTGAAGGAGCGTGGGGTAAATCCTCCGGCATCACTTTCCAATCCAAAAATATGTTTTTCATTTTTTGCTTTTGCTTCTTCAGCATATTTTGTTCCTCCGTCGCCACGATTTTCCTCATCAGCAAAAAGCACCACACGGATGGTATGTTTCGGTTTGTAGCCTGTTGCCTTCAGGGAACGCAACACTTCAATGGCATGCACGCAACCTGCGCCATCATCATGCGCACCTTCAGCCGGATCCCATGAATCCAGGTGACCACCAACGGTTATGTATTGATCCGGGAATTCTGTCCCCGTAAGTTCGCCGATAACATTATGCCCGAGCGTGTCTGACAAAGTATGTGCGTTTGTTTTTACAAAAACTTTCACACCGTTATTTTTTCTGATCGCATCGGCAAGTTTATCTGCGTCCAATAAACCGACTGCCAGAGCCGGAATTTTTGGATTGGCATTGTCATAACGCATCGCTCCGGTGTGCGGAAAATTATCTGTTGAATTGGTGATTGAACGCACGAGAACCGCCACTGCTCCATATTTTGCCGCGCGGCTTGCACCACCACCACGATAACGAACAGCATCCGCATAACCCCGAAATGTTTCAATAAATTTCGGATTGAACGGGTAATTGTAGAAAACAATTTTCCCTTTGATCTCATCTTTTTTTTGTTCCAACTCATCAAAAGAATTAACCTGAATCACAGGTGCTGTTATTCCTTTTGCACCTGTGCCAACCGAATTTCCCAATGCAAGAACGTACATCGATTCTTCTTTGCCGCCTTCGATCAGTCTCGCCTCATCCTTACCGTCGCGAACCCAACGTGGCACATTGCAGGCCTGCAGGAAAACTTTATCTGCGCCGGCATCTTTCAAAGCCTGTTCACCCCACGCTTCGGCTTTATACATTTGAGGGGAACCTGTTAACCGGCCACCCACTTTTTTTGTGAGCGTGTGCAGGTTGCTGTATGCCGTTCCGTTAACCAAAACGTCATCTGCTATCCTGCGTATTAATATGGAATCCTCATTTTGTGCAAACAATGCGAAAGAAAATAAAATATTACAAACGGTGAACAATAAACGAATCATTGCTGTTAATTTTCGCTAAAGATAACACAAGTAAAAATTAAAAATTAAAAAGTAAAAAGTCCGGGATCAGCGCTTTTTGAAATCTGTGGACCGGGTGATGGTCTCATTGCGCTGCGGCCGATGAGGCGACGATGCTGGGCAGGAATAAACGCCGGTCACGAAAAATAAAAAATCAAAGCTCCCCGCAAGCAATTATTTTTACCTTTTATTTTTGCTTTTTCCTTATAAAAAACTTCTCAAATTTTAACCATGCGCATCGGAATTGTTTGTTACCCAACTTTTGGCGGAAGCGGAGTTTTGGCAACTGAATTGGGAAAGGCACTGGCCGATAAAGGTCACCAGGTACACTTTATCACCTATCAGCAACCGGTGAGGTTAAATGAATTTAACGCGAATATCACTTATCACGAAGTCAGGGTAACTACCTATCCATTGTTTGATTATCCGCCCTACGAGACAGCATTATCCAGTGCGATGGTTGATGTCATCACCAACAATCAACTGGATCTGTTGCATGTACATTATGCCATTCCACATGCGTCGGCAGCATATCTGGCAAAAAAAATTCTTGAAGCAAAAGGGAAACATATTCCGGTTATCACCACCTTGCATGGAACCGATATCACCCTGGTTGGACGGGACAAAACATTTGCTCCGGTAGTAGCATTTTCGATAAATCAAAGTGATGCGATCACCGCCGTGTCACAAAATCTGCGGGAT
>DATGFZ010000531.1:0-1928 GCA_035308805.1 Puia sp.
GATCTCGGCTCTGCCACCTGACAAGAGATCTACTGTGGCAAAAGCTTGGTATACACGCACAGGATCGTCCGAACTGAGCACTGTTACGGCACTTGAAAGCCGGATTTTTTTGGTAATGACGGCCGCTGCTCCGAGGATCACGGCTGGGGAAGAAACCGCATAATCCGGGCGGTGGTGTTCTCCCACGGCAAAGAGGTCCAATCCAAGTTGATCAGCGAGTTTAATTTCTTCCAGGAGGTCCTGGATCCGATAGTATCCATTGATTCCGTTTCCTTGAAGCGTTTCCGGTTCCATGTCTGCAAAAGTGATCAGCCCTAATTCCATACATTTGATATAAAAATAAGGCAAGTTTACCAAATTAGGCGCAGATCAATACCAAATAAAAAAATCAGCATCACCACCCAATTTTTTTGGTGAAGCTATGTGCTCATCATCCTGCCGCTTTAGCTAAACGCGTGTGAAAAATCTATTACGTTTAACCAAAAATTCTGGCGCGCATTATCTTCTTCTCATGATTATTGTTTACTCAATAATCCGATCATGCAATAAGCCTGAACGTATTAATAAATTATTCTGACAATTAAAAAACGCTGATATTTGTCCATCTCCAATAATAATTTAGATGGATTGGCATCATATCAACACAGATCTTTTTTGGGCGGAGGAAGCATTCGCCGATCATGTGGTGCAGATCTATGAGAATGATGAGATATTAATCAATTCGTTGGGTAAATTTGTAAGCGGTGGAATTCAGTCGGGCGAACCAATAATTGTCATAGCAACCGAAATTCATATTCAAGATCTAAAAAATAATATTAGGAGTCAGGGATACGACATGGAATCGCTGCAGGAGCAGAATCTTTTTATTCCGCTAATTGCTACCGAAGTTCTTGCAGAGTTTATGATCAATGAATGGCCGGATGATGCGTTGTTTGAAAAAACAATATTCCGGATCATGGAAAAGGTTCGGCATGAAGGACATAAAATAAGGGCATTTGGGGAAATGGTGTCCCTGTTGTGGCATGAAGGATTATACGGAGCAACCATTTATCTGGAGCATTTATGGAATAAATTCTGTGCGAAGTATCCACTCTGCCTGTTTTGCGCATATCCAAAAAAGGCTTTTCAAGATAATTTTGCCAGTTCTTTGCAACATATTTGCAAGTCGCATTCCAAAATGATCAGCAGAATTGATAATGGATCCAATGAAATTATTTATCATGATATGGCTGATGCGACGATGCCTGATCTTTTCAGTTCGCTGCTTACTCGCTGATTCATTATTCAAAATGGCGCTTCGCAACATTCATCAAAAAAATATTTGCCATCGCCAACTAGTTCGTTATTTTTATGGTTCCTTTTTTCGGGATGTAGCGCAGCCCGGTAGCGCACTTCGTTCGGGACGAAGGGGCCGCAGGTTCGAATCCTGTCATCCCGACGGTTCTCGGGGCAACAGACGCCAATGGCTCGTGAAACTCATTGTTTACGGGCTTTTTTATTTTTCCCACATTAATTTTTTGCAAAAAATACCAGTTCTCGTGCGAATAAAAAGGCGAGTAACTTTTTTGAAAGAGGTGAGTTGTAATTTTAAATAACTCGGAGGTCGAGATTGGCTAACGGTAATGAATATGTAACAATTGTTAATAATTCAGAATATCGTATTTTAGGATCTGTATATTAGCAAGTGATCGGTGTCATGCGGAGTAGTGATGAATTCTACTCCTTGCGGCAGGTTGATGGTTGTCGCGGGGCCAAGTATAAGTAAACTGTATACCGGTCATGAATAACCGATAATTTCCCTTCATATGCATGTTAGCAGAATTTTACTGATTGAAGTGACTGGAATTCAAAAACCGCGAAAAGCATTTTCGCGGTCAAGGTTTTATATTTTCGGTTAATTTTAGCCGTTATATTCGGTTTACAGTCCT
>DATGFZ010000532.1:0-10571 GCA_035308805.1 Puia sp.
ATGTGGCGCTGTTTTCAGCAGGCGGCGGAACATCCTTGGAATGGGCGCCGAAATTTGCTGCAGCCGGAATTACGGTTATAGACAATTCTTCAGCGTGGAGAATGGACGGAACAAAAAAATTAATTGTACCTGAAATTAATGCGGACGCGCTGACAAAAGAGGATAAGATCATTGCAAATCCGAATTGCTCAACCATTCAAATGGTTGTTGCCCTGAATCCATTGCACAAAAAATATAAAATAAAAAGAATTGTTGTTTCAACATACCAAAGCGTGACAGGCACAGGAGTGAAGGCAGTTTCGCAGCTGATGAATGAACGCATGGGCGTGCTGGGAGAAATGGCATATAAATACCCGATCGATCTGAACGTGATTCCGCAAATTGATGTCTTTCTTGATAACGGTTACACGAAAGAAGAAATGAAAATGGTGAATGAAACAAAAAAAATCATGCGTGATGATTCGATTAGGGTTACCTCAACGACTGTTCGGATTCCGGTCATCGGCGGTCACAGTGAAGCCGTGAATGTGGAATTTGAAAAAGATTTTGATTTGAATGAAGTGAAAGAGTTATTAAGCAGCGAACCGGGGATCGTTGTTGTTGATGACCCTTCGACACAACAATACCCAATGCCAAGGGATGCGCACGAAAAAGACGAAGTGTTTGTTGGCAGGCTCAGAAGAGATGAAACGCAACCGAACACTTTAAATCTTTGGATCGTGAGCGATAATCTTCGAAAAGGCGCGGCAACGAATGCCGTGCAGATTGCAGAGTATCTCTTAAAAAAAGGATTGCTGTAAGTGCGCTTTTCATGGATCCTTTGCCGATGATCGAAGAGGAAACCCGAAAGACATCGGGAGCTTTCACTCTTGAAGCGCCTTGTTAATAAATTCAACGAGTGGTTGCAACGCATCGAATGCGGCAAGCACTTGTTTTTTTAATGTGTCAGCGGTGATGTCCGAATCCTTTAACTTCTTTATGGCAAGAAAACTTTTCAGCTTCAGAAATGGTGCCGCAGGATTATCTTTTTCAAAACCTTGTGGCACTTTTACAAGGGTAACCTCTTCTTCTGCGTATAATGTATCGTAAACCGATTTGAATTTTTTTGACTGGATAATCTTTGAAAATTCTTCCAAATTATAATCGATTTCCTGACGAACTTTTTTTAATTCCGCCGGCATGGGCATCCAGATTCCGCCACCGGCAAAACTTTCGCCGGGCTCAAGATGAAAATAATAACCTGCAAAAATTGATTTTTTCCTCCCACGATTTATGCTAGCCCCTAAGTTTATTTTATACGGGGTTTTGTCTTTTGAAAAGCGAATATCGCGGTTAATGCGAAAGCTGCAGCCTTTTGCTTTAAGTTCTTTAATGGTTGGATCCTTTTTGCCATGGCTGTCGATTATTGATTGAATAAACGTATCAAAATCGCTTTTGGCATCTTCATATTTTTTTCGATTGGTCTCAAACCACGGTTTGTTGTTGTTCTTTTTTAAATCCTTTAAGAATTTAATTGTTGAAGGTTGAAGCATTGGGGAGATTTTCTGGTCAATTTACATGAAAAAAAATGGAACTGATCTGCATCAGTTCCACAATTATTTTTTTAAGGCGCACCTCCTTTTGTCAACGCCAGGCGACAATCGCTTATTTCACTTTCGCCCAGTTTTCACCACTTTTAATTCTGTACAAAGTCATTTCGCTGACTCCGTATTTTTTTGCAATATTTTTAATGGTCGTTTGTCTTTTTTTGTTTGACAAAACTTTTTTGATGGTTTTTACTTGCGACGCAGAAAGCTTTAATCCTGAAGTTCTGTTAGCCTGCACTTTTTTATACGCTAATTTTGCAGGACTCTTTTGCTGATGCGCTATCATTTCATCCAGGGTGACCCATTTTAAATTCTTGGCCGAGTTGTCACTCTTGTTATAATTCAAATGGATTACGTATTTATGTTTGGGTGAAGATTTTTTTGAAAAAATGCGGGCGATCTCGCGATGGACATAAAGAGTTCCATTGTTTCCCGAACGATGCATATTGAGCGTTTTATAACCAGTGGTCACGGAGCCATTAAGCAGTTTACCATCTTCCTGAATATTTTCAGAATAGCTTGCAACGCGACCGTGCGAGGATAAAGCATATTTTTTTCGGAGTTGTTTCCAGCCAGGAAACTCTAACGTTTTCCATGTTTCATCTGGATGTTTTTTAATCATTGAGTGCAATTTTTTGAAAGTTACGAAAAAGAATTCCGAATAATGTGAGGCAAGGTAAGATTTCTTATCATTTAATGAGTGTTAAGAACTCCTGTTCCGTCAAAATTTTTATTGAACTAATTTTTTTTGCCTTTTCTAACTTTGAGCCCGCATCTTCACCGACGATCAGATAATTCAGTTTGCTGCTAACGCCGGATAATAATTTACCACCGTTTTTCTCAACCATTTCTTCGGCATCGCTGCGTTTTAATTCGCTTAAAGTCCCGGTGAATAAGAATGTCTGGCCCTCCAGAGTTCCTTCGCCCTGTCGTTCAGATCTTGTGTTTTTTAAATTCAATCCAAGGGTTTCCAGTTTTCGCAGCATCGCAACATTATCATTATTGTGAAAGAACTCGAAAATACTTCCTGCAACTTTTACTCCCACATCCTCGATTGCCTGCAACTCTTCTAAAGAATAATTTGCAAAATCCGGTAGATAAGATACAGCATTGGCCAACGTTTTTGCAGTGGTTTCTCCGACATAACGTATGCCCAATCCAAAAATTAGCCTATGCAATGGTTGTTGTTTGGATGCTTCAATTGCCGAGTGAAGATTGGATATACTTTTTTCTCCGAAACCCTCCAGCGCGTTTATCTTGTCAAGGGGAAGAGCATAAATTCCGGGAATGTCTTGTAACAATCCGAGTTCAAAAAACTTGCGAACATTGGCGTCACCAAAAGTGCGGATATCCATTGCATCTTTGCTGGCAAAATGAATAATGCGTTCAACCACTTGCGCCTTACAATTGATGTTTACACATCGCCAGACCGCTTCGTCCGATGGTTTTACAAGGGGGTCTCCACACGCCGGACATTTCTTTGGAAAGATGATCTTTTCTTCATCCCCATTGCGTAATTCAATTAACGGTTTGACAATATATGGAATGACATCACCGGCACGTTCCACCAAAACCGTGTCCCCGAGCTTCAGGTCTTTTTCTCGAACAACATCTTCGTTAAAAAGAGAGATAGACGTTACCGTTATACCTCCTATCGGTACCGGGTCAATCTTGGCGACTGGAGTAATGCTTCCCGTTCTGCCGACCTGGAATTCTACTTTACGTAATTTACTGGTAGCTTGCCTCGCCTTGAATTTAAAAGCAATTGCCCATCGGGGGTGATGCGTTGTCATTCCCATTTTTTCCTGCAGGGCGATTTCATTTACTTTAATGACCATTCCGTCAATTTCGTAGGGGAGATCATCACGCTGTTTTTCAAATTCATGACAATAATCAATAACAGATTCTATCCCTTTCAACACTTTTTTCTCTTTTTGAGGACTGCGAAAACCCAGGTTCCACAACATTTCCAGAGAGCCGCTGTGGGTCAGTAACGCATTGACCGTCGCTCGTCGGGCGTCGATTGTGGTGAAATAACTCACATGATATAAGAAAGCTTCGAGGTTTCTGCGACTTACTTCTTTGGGATCTTTTATCCTTAATGAACCGGAAGCAGAATTACGAGGGTTGGCGAGCGGAGGAAGATTTTGTTCGGACAGGCGATCATTATACTTTTTAAAATTGCTCTTATTCATCAACACTTCACCCCGAATTTCTATTTGTTGGATGCCGTAAGATGAAAAATCTGCCGATAAAGGCACAGATCGGATTTGCCTGATGTTTGTTGTTATCTCATCTCCTTCAACCCCATTTCCCCGCGTTGCCCCGCGAATCAATTGATCATGATCATATATAAGAGAGATGCTGGCACCGTCAAATTTTGGTTCAACACAATATTCTACCATGGCAAGCCCGGTCAATTCTTTGGCTTTTCTATCCCAATCAATCAAATCATCAGCATTGTAAGAATTTTCCAAAGATAACATGGGAACAAGATGTTGAACAGTGGGAAAATCTTTTGTCAGGTCTTTTGCCACGCGTTGTGTGGGGGAATCGGCGGTGATTAATTGGGGATTTTCTGCTTCAATTTTTTCGAGTTGTTTATACAAACTGTCGTATTCAAAATCCGCAACAAGCGGATCATTTAGAACGTAATAGCGATATTCGTGAAAACGAAGCACGGAACGAAGTTGGTTCAGTTCTTCTTTTTTTAAAGAATTTGCATTCATTTTTTTTAGTAAGCTTGCAGTAAGATTTTGCAGTTTTTTGGTTAGTTCCGCAGAATACATAAAAGTGATTTGTTTTGTAAAAATAAGAGAATCGCGTTTGCACTTTGCATTCAATTGCTACATCTTTTTTAGCGGTAAGATTGGAAAAATTCAACAGTATGCTACATTCGTGAATCCGAAAATCTTTAAACAATGATTGCTGATACCATGATAACGTCGCCAGGGAAAAATATTAAATCCATATTAAAAGAGTTGGAAAATGACGGAATAATTGGTATTTCGGTTGACTGTGTCATATTTGGATTTGATGAAAGCGAATTAAAAGTATTATTGATAAAATCAGATTTCAAGAATTTTGAAGATAAATGGTCATTGCTGGGAGATTTGGTGAGCAATCATGAAGACCTGGACCAGGCTGCTTACCGCGTTTTAAAAGAAAGAACAGGGTTGGATGATGTATATCTCGAACAGGTAAAAACTTTTGGTAAAGTGTCGCGTCATCCCGCCGCGCGCGTTGTTACCATTGCCTATTGTTCTCTTATCAATGTGCAACATCACGAAATAAAAAAACTTGATAATGAGTTGCACTGGCATCGTCTGACCACCTTAAAAGAAATGGCTTTTGATCATAAAGAGATCCTGGACACCTGTTATGAATGGTTACAGAAAAGAATACAGGAACATCCGCTGGGGTTTAGTTTGCTTCCAAAAAAATTTTCTTTGCGCGAATTACAAAATTTATATGAGGCGATCTTAAATGTAAAGCTTGACCGGCGTAATTTCAGAAAAAAATTTTTTTCCATGGATTTACTGGAGGATACCGGTGAGCTGGAAACCGATGTTCCCCACCGTCCCGGAAAATTGTACCGGTTCAACTACGAAAAATACAAGAAAAAGGAAAGGAAAAAATGGTTTGGGATTGATTTTTAATTTAATCCTGCTGCAGCATTTGTGCATAGAAAGATGTCAAATAAAAGCGCCTTACTGACTCCTGTTGAAAATCGACGTTTTAAAAAAAAAGTATAAAAAAAATTTTTTTCGTTAAATAATAGATATTTTTCTATATTCGTCCATTAATTGCTTAAACCAAATTGCTTATGCCTATCAAACGATTGCTTGGAGGTTTTTCCTCTCTATTACTTTGTGTATTAATAACACAATTTTCCTTTGCTCAAAACAAGACTGTTACTGGTAAAGTACTCGACGATAAAGGGAGTCCTGTACAGGGTGCGACAGTAACCATTAAGGGTTCAAGAACCGGAACGGCCACTGATGCTGCCGGAGCCTTTAAGCTATCCGTTTCTGCCAATGCAAAAACTTTGGTGATTAGTTCGGTCGGCTTTGCCGCACAAGAGATAGACGTCTCTTCCCAGACAAACATAACGGCTTCCTTAGTGCCTTCCAATGCTTCTTTGAATGAAGTGGTGGTGACCGGATATGGAACAGCGAGAAAAAAGGATGTTACCGGAGCCATTTCCAGTATATCTTCCAAAGATTTTTCAGTAGGCGTGACCTCGCCACTGGAATCCATTGAGGGTAAGGTCCCTGGTTTAGCGATTACCAGTCCTGGAGGAGATCCCAATGGAAATCTGATCATCAGGCTAAGAGGTCAGGCATCACTGACAGGTGGTCAAACTCCCCTTATCGTTTTAGACGGGGTACCTCTTGATGATCCTACTCAGATTGCGAATATCCCCCCCAATGATATCGCCTCATTTGACGTATTGAAAGATGCTTCTGCTGCTGCCATATATGGTACGCGCGCAGCTAACGGCGTAATTATCGTAAATACAAAAAAAGGACATGCAGGCAGAACGACGGTGGAGTATAACACCTTTGTTGGCATGGATGTCCAGGCGAAATACTATCCCTTATTAAACCTCGCGCAGTGGAGATCTGCATCCATCAATCACTTAGTGAGTGACTTGGGATATTCTCAGGATTCTGCGCAGAATCTGGTAACCACTTACGATCAGGGCGGCAATACCGACTGGCAAAAAGCGATTACGCGCACTGCATATACGCAAAGTCATAATATCGCTATTTCAGGAGGTTCCGGCGGTTTTAATTATCGTGGTTCTGTAACCTATCTTGACCAGCAGGGTATTGTCATTAACAGTGGAAAAACAGGCATCGGTCTTCGTTTTAACGCGGAACAAAAAGCGTTAAATGACAAACTGGATATAACCATGGCCATTGTTAACACATCATACAACAGAAAATATACTGACTATAGTAATTTTACGTTTGTGTTTTTTAATCCCCCTTCTTATCCCGTTTATAAGAACGGCTCTTATTATGCTTTTTCTGATTTTTCTGAAGCAAACCCTGTTGAGCATTTAAATGAAGAAGTAAACCAAGGTAAAGAATTCCTTACTCAATTACAGGGTACTGCCAATTACAGCATTATCCCGTCATTGAAAGTGGGTGTCACGGGTTCCACTTCACATTTTAATAAACAAACTAATTTCTTTGCCCCCGCTTATCCGGTAGAAAATACATTCACACAGGCGAATGCTTATCAATACAACACGGATTCCAAAAAGGGAGATTTTCATGTCAATTATAATAACCAGTGGGGTAAAAGTAACTTAGGAGTTACTGCTGTGTATGAATATAACTATTTCACCGACGATAACTTTGGTGTAGCGGGACAACAATATCTTGTGCCCCAGCTCCAGGGCAATTATTTGGCTGGCGGTAACTCCACGCTGAATGCGCCCACGTCGTACAGGGACGAATTTTTCCTCATCTCCTACCTTGGGAGAGTTGCGTATAATTATGATAACAGGTTTTATGCAACCGCTTCCATTCGCAGGGATGGTTCTTCGAAATTAGGAGCAAATAATCGTTGGGGTAATTTCCCGTCTTTTGACGTTGCCTGGGCAATCAATAAAGAAGAATTTATGAAGGATGTTACCTGGGTAAATTACCTGAAACTCAGGGCTGGCTATGGTGTAACGGGTAATCAGGATGCGATCACTCCGTATAGCTCACAATTTTTATTGGGAGCAGGGACCGCTTCCTATTTTGACCCATCCAATTCTGCTAATCAATATCCAAAACCTTACAGTCCTTCTCAGAATGCAAACCCGTATCTAAAATGGGAGCAAAGAGCTGGTAAAAATGTAGGGGTTGATTTTAGCCTGTTTAATAACATCATTTCCGGCGATCTGGATTATTTTAATGATAAAACCACCAACCTGTTGTACAATTACACGGTGCCTGTTCCTCCGTTTTATTTAAATACAATCCTTGCCAATGTAGGGTCACTCACCAACAAAGGACTTGAACTGGGGTTGACTGCGAAAGTAGTGAGCAAAGAACATTTTACATGGACTCTGGGTGGTCAGATCAGCTTTATAAAAACCAAGGTGACCAATCTTTCCGGCACTTATGCAGGCGGATATAAATTAAGCACAGATAACATTCCTGGCGGAGTTGCTGAAGGCAGGGGCTTAAGCAGTAACCCCATCACCTATCTTAAAGTTGGCTATTCACCATACGTCTTTTACCTGCCCCATTATGAAGGGGTTGACAAAAGCGGCAACCAGCTGTTTGATTCTGCCGGGGTAGCAAAAGTTCCCTATTCAAATGCTACAAATTATTATATTGACCCCGCTCCGAAATTCAATTACGGTATAACTTCAACATTTACCTATAACAACTGGAGCCTGTCAATTTTTGCACGCGGTGTTTATGGTCAAAAGATATTTAACAACACAGCCTTGGATTACGCCAATATCACACGTCTCCCCGGTAATAACGTGTTTAAAGCCGCGTTGACAAACGGTATCAGGGATAATGCTACTGCATCAGATTTATATTTGGAAAAAGCTTCCTATCTCCGTTTGGACAATGCCACGCTGGGATATTCGTTTAGTAAGATCAAGGGAATACAAAGCCTCAGGGTTTACGTGACGGGAAGAAATCTTTTTGTAATTACTAAATATGATGGATTGGATCCTGAAATCAGACCAGCAGACAGTAACCAGGCATATATTGATGCTACGTATGGCGGAGATGCATATTATCCAAGAACACGTAGTTTTCTGGTGGGATTGAACCTGTCATTCCAATAAAAATGTTTAAAAGCAAACTGTTTAGTAATTATTACGTATTATAAAACGATCTTTCCATATACTAATAGAAATTTTATGATAACAAAAAAAATGATTATTGCTCTTTCGATACTGGCGCTCATAGGTGTTGGTATTGGCATATCATCCTGCAATAACCTTGACGCAAAAGTTTACAGCGTTGTGCCTAATTCTGAGTTCTGGCAAACTCCCGCTGAAATTGCTGCCGGAATAGCACCCGCCTATGCTGCGTTACAGAATATCCCTGAAGGGGATCTTGAACTGATTGCGGCATCAAGCGATGAAATGGTCATACCTGTTAGAGGTGCTGACTGGCTTGACGGAAATCAGCACACCCAGGAATGGCTGCATACCTGGACTCCGGATAACCCGAGCATGAATGGTATGTGGAGCGATATTTTTGGCGGAATTGGTAAAGCCAACTTTACCTTAAGTATTGTGAATTCATTGGCCACACCGCCACCAAACTTGGCGGGGATTAACGCGGAATTAAAATGTTTGAGAGATTATTTCTATTTTCTGGCAATAGACCGCTTCGGTAATGTGCCTTATGTAACCAGTTTTAATGTTGATCCGTCAACAGTAAAAACAATTGCGAGGGCTTCCATTTATGATTCAATACTTACTGAATTACAAGCGAATATAGAATTGCTTCCTTCAAATGTGGATGCGACCACCTATGGCCGGTTTACAAAATGGGCCGGTTTTGCACTTTTGGCAAAATTGTATATGAACCAGGACGTTTATGGCGCTACTACGACAGGTCTGAAATCAAGCAATACTTTGGGAGCCGCCTGGCAAAAAGCCATGGATGCCTGCGACTCAGTAATCGCTTCAGGGCAATACGGCTTATTGTCAAACTATTTTGATATTTTCTCTCCATCGAATAGCAACCTGACGGGTAGCGGGAACGAAAGTATTTTTGTCGTTCCGTTTGATAAGGCGAATATCGGTGGAAACAATTGGGAGATGGCAACCTTGCATTATCAAAATAACCTGAATCTTCCCCTGTCAGGAAGCCCATGGAACGGCTTTTGCAGTACGGCGGATTACTATAGTAATTTTGATACGACATCGGTTTATGCGACAAAGGGAACAACCGTATACCGTACTTTCCTGGACCAACGTGCCGGTCAGTACCTGATCGGTCAACAATATCAGATTCAGTTTACCTATCCGCCAAGCACCAACGTGGTATATTCTGCCGATCCTTCATTAAAGATCAACGATCTCCAGTTTGGTATTCCTCTTATATTCAATCCGGTCGTGTCTTCAATGTCTGACCCCTCTGGTCCTTTCAGGGGAGCTGGTCTTCGAAATATCAAATATTATCCTGACGCCGGAACCGCTGGCGGTCAAAGCAATGATATGGTTGTTTTCCGTTTAGCTGATATCTATCTGATGAGGGCTGAAGCCGATTTGCGCCTGAACTCCGCAGTTTCTGCAACCTCCCTGGGGTATGTTAATGCTGTCAGAACAAGGGCTTACAGCGGAGATGCTTCGCACAACTGGACAGCTGGTCAAGTTACCCTGGACGCTCTGTTGGCTGAAAGAGCCAGAGAACTGGCCTGGGAAGGATGGAGAAGAAATGATTTGATCAGGTACGATGTAGAAAATGGTACCGTTAGCCAGTACTTTGGCGCTGCAAGAAACCCGGCTAAAACAGCTGATGCAGACGCACACTTGCAATTATTCCCTATTCCATCAGCGCAGATAACTGCAAACCCAAATCTTAAACAGAATCCGGGTTATTAATAGAATTTGGTTAAAATGATTTCTTCTATATTTAAGAGCAGTAATTTTACTGCTCTTTTTTTTCATTTTGCATTTATCAGCGATGACGAAATTTATTTTAAGAAGCATTACGTTTTTGGCATTTATTCTTATCAATATTTCCTGCAATTCAAAAAAAAATGATGCGGTAGTAAATCCATTGTTTCAACTCTTGCCCTCCTCTCAAACAGGAATTGATTTTAATAATAAAGTTGCCGACACAAAAGATTTCAATGTTTTCAAGTACAGGAATTTTTACAATGGGGGCGGCGTGGCAATAGGAGACGTCAACAATGATGGCAAACCCGATATTTTTTTTACATCAAACCAGGGAAAAAACCGGCTCTACATCAATAAAGGGAATTGGCAATTTGAAGATGTTA
>DATGFZ010000533.1:0-3231 GCA_035308805.1 Puia sp.
TTTACCCCGCTAACTTTTTCAAATGCTTTGATCGCCTCCAGCACAGTAACCCCGTTCCCAGTTCCTAAATTAAATACTTCGCATTTTTTCGCACTTTTTTTATCTATTAAAAATTGTAAAGCCAACGTATGCGCATGAGCAATATCACAAACGTGAATATAATCGCGGATGCATGAACCATCTCGTGTTGGATAATCATTTCCCCAAACCTGCATTTTTGGCAACTTTCCAATTGCCGTTTGTGTAATTGCAGGCACAAGATTTTCAGGCCGACCGACAGGGAGCTCTCCGATTAACCCGCTTGGATGGGCTCCAACCGGATTAAAATATCTCAACAAAATACATTTTGTCGTTGTTGCTTTGGCAAACTCATTAATAATTTGCTCTCCCATTTGTTTTGAGTAACCATAGGGAGATTCTGCAGGCTTTGGAGGCGTATTTTCTGTAACCGGAATTTCATCTGCGTTACCATATACCGTGCAGGAAGAAGAAAAGACAAAATAAGGAATATGAAAATCCTGCACACATTTCAGTAAATTGATGAGAGATAAAAGATTATTTTCAAAATACATCAGCGGGTGTTCGACGGACTCACCAACCGATTTGAATGCTGCAAAATGAATAATCCCGGCAATATTTTCATTTTCCTGGAAAACGGCGAAAGTATCATCATAATTACAGAGGTCCACTTTATAGTTCTTGATCACTTTGCCTGTTATTTTGTGCACGCCTTCCAGCATGCGCGAATTTGAACGTGAGTTATTATCAATAGAAATAACGTCAAATCCATTTTCAACCAAATCCACTATGGTGTGCGAACCAATAAATCCTGACCCTCCCGTGACTAAAATTTTTTTCATTTGCTGCTTTTATTTTTTACCGCCGAAACCGGAAACACAGAATAATAGGTGAACCGTTCTGGGTTTCAGCCTTATTTTGACTTTTGAAAACTATTGATTAATTACATTCAATAAATATTCACCGTAACCACTTTTTAATAGCGGTTGCGCCATTGCTTCCACCTGTTGTTTATTGATAAACCCCTTTCTAAAAGAAATTTCTTCGATGCACGCAATTTTAATTCCCTGTCTTTGTTCAATTACCTGCACAAATTGCGAGGCCTGCATCAGAGAATCAAAAGTTCCGGTGTCCAGCCACGCAGTTCCGCGATCCATTATCGAAACTTTCAATTTCCCCTGTTTTAAATATTCTCTGTTGATATCGGTAATTTCATATTCGCCTCTTGCGCTTGGCTCAAGTTTTTTTGCGATATGCACTACTGCGTTATCATAAAAATATAAACCTGGAACTGCGTAATTACTCTTTGGATGTTTTGGTTTTTCCTCAATGGAAATGGCATTCATTTGTTTGTCAAATTCCACGACGCCATATCTCTCCGGATCGCTCACGTGATAAGCATATACGATTCCCCCTTCCGGATGGGTATTTTTTTCCAACTGTTCTCCCAATCCCGACCCATAAAAAATATTATCTCCCAATACAAGCGCCACCTTGTCCTTCCCGATAAATTTTTCCCCAATTACAAAAGCCTGCGCCAATCCATTTGGTTTTGATTGTTCTGCATAGGTTAAATTCAACCCAAGTTGCGAACCGTCGCCGAATAGTTTTTTGAACAGCGGCAGATCGTGCGGGGTGGAAATAATTAATATTTCCCGAATACCCGCGAGCAAAAGGGTCGACATCGGATAATAAATCATCGGCTTATCGTATACCGGCATAATTTGTTTGCTTATGGCAAAAGTTATGGGATGAAGACGCGTACCGGAACCACCTGCTAAAATTATTCCCTTCATGAAGGTTATTTAATCAGATGCCAAAGTAATAAAAAAAATCGTGAATGGTGAATCCTGAATGGTGAAAGGGCATGCCAGACACTTTATCAGGATCGTGACGCAACAATCGATGACATGGCACATCCAGGAGGTTCAAAGAAACGTTGCCTGCCAGAAAACAAGACCATTACTCCATGTACCTACTGATGTATAAGCGTCCGATGCAGAGGGGGAATAAAGAACCTTTGAGCGTAAGATAAAAAACAAAAAACAGAAAATTATATCCTGTATTATTTGAACAAATGGAAAATAAAATAAACTACACCCGCTAACACGGCACTGACCGGTATGGTGAGTATCCATGCCCAGAGCAAATTGATGGTAACGCCCCAACGCACGGCTGACAAGCGTTTGGTGGCACCCACCCCGATTATTGAACCCGCAATTGTGTGCGTTGTACTAACGGGGATGCCCAATTTTTCTGTCAGGAATAGCGTGATCGCGCCGGCTGTTTCTGCACTCACTCCTTCAAATGGTGTAACCTTGGTGATTCGTGTGCCCATTGTTTTTACAATTTTCCATCCCCCACTCAAGGTTCCCAAACCGATGGAAATAAAACAGGCAAAGGGAACCCAGTTTGGCACATGTTTAATGTCATCCAGTGTACCCTGCGACACCATGGCTGCGGCAATGATTCCCAAGACCTTTTGTGCATCATTTCCACCATGTCCCAAGCTGAATAATGCCGATGAGATCAATTGTAATCTTCTAAACCAATTATCTGCTTTGTACGGATTTGCACGCCGGCAAATATTTATAATAATAAAACTAATGATAAATCCAATCACCATTCCAATAAAAGGCGCAAGAAAAATAAATGCAAAAGTGGGAATTACTTTTGCATAATTTATTACATTTTTTCCATGAACGGACAATGAACCGGCATGCGCAACTGCTGCCCCCATAAAACCTCCCAGCAATGTGTGTGACGAACTTGATGGTATGCCAAACCACCAGGTGAGGAGGTTCCAGGCGATAGCTGCGATCAACCCTGCAAAAATAACTTCGAGTGTGATGAAATCTTTTGTTACAGAATTTGCAATTGTATTACCGATCTTAAATTCACCTATGACATATTTTGAAATAAAAAAAGCGCCGAAATTAAAAAGCGCCGCCCACAAAACAGCCTGAAATGGAGTAAGCACTTTTGTTGACACTACCGTGGCTATTGAATTTGCGGCGTCATGAAATCCATTTATATAATCAAAGATCAGAGCAAGAATAATAATGATAACAAGAAAGGTCATAAGCAATTTAATTTGATAAGTAGCTCATTTGCTAATCAGCTAATTTGATCATGTGCCGCTGATGCACATTTTTTTACATGCCACATGAGCCTGTTATCACATTTTCACACCAATCAAGCGTATTTAATAAT
>DATGFZ010000534.1:0-8249 GCA_035308805.1 Puia sp.
TTGCGGCGATGGATTTTATCACCCAGAATTTCAGCGAAGTAAGATGGGCAAGAAACCTCGCCCTCCTGAATATGGCCGAGATGGACGCCGGCATCGTTTGCTGGAATACAAAATATTTTTATTTCAATCCCCGGCCCACGCAGATAGATCCTGCAATAAAAACATTAACGGGGGTGCCGAATTTCCCATCATACATATCCGGACACGCCACTTTTAGTGAAGCCGCGGCAACGGTTCTCGGTCATATCATTCCCACACAGGCGGCTAAGTATGAGGCCATGTCCCAGGAAGCATCGAAATCAAGATTTATTTCAGGAATTCATACAGAGGTCGATTGCAGCGCGGGATTACAGGTTGGGCAAAATATTGGCAATTATGCCGTGCAAAGAGCGATGAGCGACGGAGCAGAATAAATTTTTTATGGTTTAAGCAATGAGCAGACGCCACGATTCTTCGTGGGGTATTTTTTTAGATCATATGACCCGGGAAAAAATATTGTAAACATGGATGAAACAACGAAACAAAAAATTCATTATGCGCTTCGCATAGCGGTGGCCATGTGTTTTATTGGCCACGGAGCCTTTGGCATCATTACCAAACCCATATGGTGTAATTATTTTGCCGTATTTGGAATTGGCCAACACACCGCCCTGTCGTTAATGCCATGGGTTGGTGTCATTGATATTTTTTTGGGAATCATGATGATTGTTTATCCCTTCCGAGCGATACCTGTCTGGCTGGTAGGCTGGGGCTTGCTGACGGCCACTCTGCGGCCATTGGCCGGGGAACCCTTTGCAGAACTGATTGAGCGTGCCGGAAATTTCGGAGCTCCTTTTGCCCTGCTCCTGCTTTCCGGTCGTGTGAGCAGGAAAAATATCTTTAGGCCGGTCTCCCCCGATAATCATCTTTCAGATCAGTCATTCCGGGGATTTACCCTGAGTTTGCAAATCATAGTCTTTCTTTTGCTCGCCGGACACGGATGGTTGAATGTCATTGAAAAGAAAAGCCTGGTTCAGCAATATTCCTCGCTCGGATTTTCATATCCTAAAAACACCGCGCTGGCAATCGGGACGCTCGAAATCATTGCCGCCTTTGCTGTTCTTATCCGTCCCATGCGTTCGCTGCTCTCGCTGTTGATTCTGTGGAAAATAATAAGCGAATTTTTCTATCCTCATTATGAAATGTTCGAGTGGATCGAACGCGGCGGAAGCTATGGCTGTCTCATCGCTTTGTGGCTTGCAACGGGCACAAATGCTTACCGCAATTGGCTCGGCAGGATGGCTCTGTATAAAAACTTCTTTAGCAACACTGCATCATGATAAATTTTTAATGGTTATAAGCAATTGGCAAAACACACCGCGATTCTTCGCGGTGTTGCCATTTATATCATACACGTGTCCGGTGACCGGCAATGAGTGAAAACAGCGCTTATCTTCCATTTCAGGTAACCCATAACTCAAAAATATTTTTATCTTCGGCGTACAAACAGGTATATGAGAAAATACGCTTCGATTTTTTTACTGCTTTTTCTTTCTGCTTTTGTGCTTCGCGCGCAAATGGCGGTCCAATCCCCGGATAAAATTTATGGTGACCTCTTTGTAAAAGTTCAGATGGACAGGATCTTTGCTGACGGAAAAACATTTGTTGATTGCATTCCCAAAAAAAATCCTGCGGAAATAATGCGCGATTATGATGCCCAAAAAAATGCACGCGATTTCAACCTGAAAAAATTTGTGGAAGATGATTTCGAATTGCCGGCCAGTCCGACAAACAATTATCACAGCAATGCCAATGAAGACGTCGAAACACATATAAAAAGTCTATGGAATGTTTTAAAAAGAAATCCGGATAAAGTAATTGAAGGAAATTCATTGCTCGCCCTGCCTTATCCATACATCGTGCCCGGCGGGCGTTTTCGCGAAGTGTATTATTGGGATTCTTATTTTACCATGCTCGGACTCAAGGAAAGCGGTGAGGTGGATATGATTGAAAATATGGTTAAGAACTTTGCCTACCTCATCGAAAACTATGGGCATATTCCCAACGGCAACCGGTCCTATTATCTCGGCCGTTCCCAACCACCATTTTTCTCAGTGATGGTTGAATTGCTTGCATCAATTAAAGGCGACAGCGTTTACCAGACCTTTCTTCCGGCGATGGAAAAAGAATACGCCTTCTGGATGGATGGTGCTGACAAACTAAAACCGGGAGAAGTTTATCGCCGTGTGTGCAAATTAAAAGACGGAAGCATCTTAAACCGGTACTGGGATGACGTGGCAGCTCCCAGACAGGAAAGCTACCGCGAAGATTTTCTGACCGCTCAGAGGTCTGGAAGAAATAAAGTTGACATGTACCACCACCTGCGGGCAGCAGCGGAAAGCGGCATTGATTTCAGCAGCAGGTGGTTTGCAGACACCATGAAACTCTCAACCATAGAAACGACAAATTTCCTGCCGGTTGACCTAAACTCCTTAATGTATCATCTTGAAGCGACCATTGCCAAGGCAAAACTGATCAATAAGGATGACAGTGTTTCAAAAATATTTTATGATAGAGCGAAAAAAAGATCCGAGAACATTGACAAATATTTTTGGAACAAGAAAATGAATTTTTACACCGATTATAATTTCCGCACCCACAGACAGTCCAACATGATCGTACCTGCAGGCATGTATCCATTTTGTTTTATCAATGAGCATCCGGATTATTTAAGTTTTCTTGGAGAGAAGGTCGCCGGAGTGATCAGGAAGAAATTATTACAACCCGGGGGCGTGACAGCATCTGCATTTGCGGCAGGCCAGCAATGGGATGCACCCAACGGTTGGGCGCCGCTGGAGTGGATGACCATTTGGGGTTTGGACAGATGCGGACAAAAAGATCTTGCCGCTGATATTGCAAAGCGCTGGATAAGCCTAAATATTAAAGTGTATAAAGAAACAGGGAAACTTATGGAGAAATATAATGTATCAGACATCAATAAAGACGCGGGAGGCGGCGAATATCCCGGGCAGGATGGTTTCGGCTGGACAAACGGCGTATTGCTGCATTTGATCAAGCTCTATGGAAAACCAGGCTAAGCTAACCTCGAAGAACCAGGTCTTCAAAACTGCGGTATTAGGTGATCATGCCAATCATTAAAAAAATCTATACCCGCTTACAATCATCATGAATGTGGTAATAAGCCCGGTGGAGATGAATATTGCTCACCGGCATGACCACCAGCGGTAGTTTTTCAACCAATGTCTCACTGGAATCCAAACCAAAAGCCTTGTCTTCAGAAAGCGCAAAATGTTTGATCGCAAAATAGCTGTTCAGAATAAACCCGTCACGTACCGAAAATTCATTATCGTATGAAAGAAATTTCTCAAGGATGACAAACCGAAAATCGTCGGTTACATTATGCTTTTTTAAAGAAGGGAAACGCGTTGTCAAATCCAGTTCTTTGTTGTTGATCATCTCATCCACCACCTTTCTGAACATCATGCCTACACGCGGCTGCACGCGAAATCCCACACGCAGCTCTATGCGTATGATCTTATCGTCTTTCAATTCATCAACACCGTACTCCATCGTATACGGCTCGTCCGTTCGTTCAATGTGCACAAACCAATAAACATCGGCGCGTTTGGGGTTATGACTGAAGATCGAATAAATTATTTTTTGCTCGATCTGAGTATGCTTGTTGGCTTTTGTGAGGTAGATAAGATGCGAAGAAAACTTCGGGACAGAGGTATCCTTGCTCAATATTTCCAGCAGGGGAATATATTCCGACAGGTTGACAAAATTCAAGAAACGATTATTGATCTTCCGGGCATTATACCAGATATACATCGTGAAAATCAATCCAAATTCAAATACAAGGAAGAAAAGACGTTTCACGATTTTTACTGCATTGGCAATAAAAAAAGATGATTCCACCGTTGCAAAAACCACGAGGATCAAAATCACCAGGATCAACGGAAAATGTTTTACGTAACGCAGAAAATAATACATCAGGATGGTCGTCATCAACATGGCAATCGTTATCGAGAAACCATAAGCCGCGGTCATGTTAGCTGAAGTCCTGAAATACAAAACAACGAGAAAGCATCCGATGCAAAGCACCCAGTTGATGCTCGGAATATAAATTTGGCCGCGGATATTGGTAGGATATTTCACCGTCACTTTCGGCCAAAAATTCAGACTGATCGCTTCACTGATCAGCGTAAATGAGCCGCTGATGAGTGCCTGGCTTGCAATGATGGAGGCCGCAGTGGCAATCAGGACGCTCGGAATCAGGAACCAGTGCGGGACAATGGCAAAGAAAGGATTGGTGTCGCCCAAAGAAGGTTTATTCTGCGTCAACACCCACGCCCCTTGTCCGAGATAATTCAGCAACAGCGCGACTTTCACGAACATCCATGTTATCTGTATATTTTTTTTGCCGCAATGACCCAGATCCGAATACAACGCTTCAGCTCCCGTGGTGCATAAGAAAACTGCCCCAAGCAGCCAAAACCCTTTGGGATGTCTGATGAGTAATTCCATTCCATAATGAGGACTAAGCGCCTTTAGCACCGCCGGATAATGAAGAATTTGATTCAGTCCCAAAATCGTAAGCATGGAAAACCACATCAGCATGATGGGGCCGAAAGATCCCCCTACTATTTTTGTACCGAATCGTTGAAAAACAAACAACAGTAAAATAATCACCAGCACGATTTCAATTACCAAATTATTTCCCGGGATAATGACGTTTTCCATCCCCTTGACCATATTTAATCCTTCTATTGCCGATGTTACCGAAATGGGTGGTGTAATGATCCCGTCTGCCAGCAAAGTGCCTGCGCCGATCATTGCCGGGTACATCAGGTATTTTCCATACCTCCGCACCAGCGCATAAAGTGAAAACACACCCCCCTCTCCTTTGTTATCAGCCTGCAGGGTGATCAGCACATATTTAAAAGTGGTTTGCAAAGTGAGGGTCCAGAAAACACAGGAGATTGCACCGAATACCAATTCCTGTGAAATTTTTCCGCCTTCATTTAAAATGGTTTGGAAGGTGTACAACGGTGAGGTGCCGATGTCCCCATAAATAATTCCTAAAGTAATGATCAGACCGGCTGCTGATATTTTTTTAAAGTGCGGTGAAGACATAATAAGGGCAGTAGCTATGGTTGTTAATTAATAAAATATTATTGGTTTGGCGTCAGCCAATATTTTATCAAATGGCAGAAAAAATTCTCAGTTTTACAAGCGTTAGAAAAAGCAAACTTAACGCAAATAGCCACGCAATGACAATAATGATCACTCCTTTTATTTGTTCTTTTTTAACAGGCATAGCAGGAAAGAATTTAAAAACACCGCTCAATAATTATACCCCTTGCATCCGGGAAATCATTGATGCGTCTGCACCTGAGTAATAGCGGGTATTTCGGCAATCTATTTATTTTTTACGAGGTTCACTCCTTTGCTGTAACCATATCAAAATGAAAATAATTTTCAAAATGACAATGGAAAAATCGATCGCATCCAGTATTATGTACAGAAATATTTTCCGTTCACCCTCATATTATTTGCCACAATCGTCAAATATCTGTGCCCGGGTGTTCTTTTCACAACAGGTTCGCGTCCTGAGTCCATCATGTTGACTCACCTGCCGACTCAACGGCAGGGCCGGATCCACGTCAAACCAGGTATTTTGAAAAAGTGCTTTTTGCAAGTACTAACGGTAATGACTAAACGAAGTATAGACTTTCCCGCAAACTGATTGCCGTTTATCAATCCGGGAAAGCACACCTCAAAACAGGACAAGCGTCGGGCAGTTAAAAGAATAAAATATCTTCAACAAGATTATATTTGCTGTTTATTTTTTATGAAAGATTGTTATATCATTGACGCCGTACGCACACCGGTTGGCAAATATGGCGGCGCATTAAGCTCCATCCGCCCCGATGATCTGTTTGCACATGTTATTACATCTTTGTTGCACCGAAACCCCGGCATTGAGGTGAATGCCATCGAAGAAGTGATTGCCGGCGATGCAAACCAGGCGGGCGAAGACAACAGGAATGTTGCGCGCATGGCGGTCCTGCTGGCTGGTTTGCCGGTGACGGTTGCGGGCAATACCGTGAACCGCTTATGCGCCAGCGGCATGCAGGCGCTCATGGACGCATCAAGGGCCATGATGTGTGGGGACGGTGAGCTGTTCATAGCCGGGGGCGTGGAAAGCATGACCAGGGCGCCCTTCGTGATGCCGAAATCTTCCCATGCTTTTAACCGCAACACGGAGATTTTCGACTCCACCATAGGATGGCGTTTCATTAACAGGAAATTATCCGATAAATATTTTCCTTATTCAATGGGGGATACGGCAGAGAACGTTGCCAGGCAATGGAAAATTTCCCGGCACGCGCAGGATGAATTTGCACTCACCAGCCAGGAGAAATATTTCGCTGCGCTGGAAAAAGACAAATGGCGCGAAGAAATTTCTGCGGTCAAGATTTTGGGAGGGAAACAAGAAAAAATATTTTTTGATAAAGATGAACATCCGCGAAAAACGTCAATGGAAAAACTCGCCCAGCTGAAACCTGCCTTTGACAAAGAGGGGACGGTGACAGCCGGAAATTCATCCGGAATCAACGATGGAGCTGCTGCCTTACTACTCGCAAGCGAAGAAGCAGTCAAAATATATAATGTAAAACCAATGGCCAGGGTCGTCGCCATGGCTGTTGCCGGAGTCGACCCTGCCATTATGGGAATTGGCCCGGTGCCCGCAACAATAAAAGTGTTACAACGCGCTGGACTCAGCATCCGTGATATCGATCTCATAGAATTGAATGAGGCCTTCGCCGCTCAATCCATCGCCTGCATGCATGATCTGGGGCTTGACCTGGAAAAAGTAAATGTAAATGGCGGTGCCATTGCTATCGGGCATCCGCTCGGTTGCAGCGGCGCAAGGATATCAACAACATTATTGCACGAAATGAAAAGACGACATGCTAAATATGGATTGGCTACCATGTGCGTCGGGGTTGGTCAGGGGTCGGCAATGATTTTTGAAAATATGGACTGATCACCGGTAAGCAAAGCAAAAAACAGCACGGATATTTTCGGGCGCCGTGTTGATAGGTGAATCATTATTTTCCGCCCGCAAACAATTTCATCAGCGTACGTAAACTGTTTTCTGAATCATCAGTCATCGTCAATTCAACATGTGTTTCAGAAATATTGTTTGCATAGCTGCCGCGCGTGATGATCAATTTATCCAATATTTTCAGCATGCCCGCAAAGGATTTTACCTTCGGAGAAATATCACCTGTTGCCTTATTTAAGAGATCATTTATCGTTTTAAAATCCACCGCGATATTAAATGAGTTGTTCTTCATTTTGTCGGTAAGCAATGCAGTGGTATTTGCTGTTTCGCCGTTGACAAAAGCATCTGCCGATTCCTGGCTGCTGCTTATTCCAAAAATATTTTCCTTTGCATTATATGCTGCTTTTAATTTATCAAAAGAATTTTTACCCTTTCGCTCGTCCGCATTTTTCATTGCTGTAATCCATTTGTGAAGGGATTCCGGATTATTGATGGTGGCGCCAAAATAAATTCGCGGCTTTTGCAAACTATCCGTCTCCGGGGGATTCACCGCCAGCAATAAGAAATCGCCCCGGAACGCTCCGATGACATCATCAAGGGTCATATTTTTTGCAGCCAGCAAAGAGTCGGTTTTTTTGCGTGTTTTGCCGTTCCCCAACAGATCAGAAACAATCGTCGGATCAAACGAAATACTGAAAAACCCAAGAACATTTTTGGCAGGGATTTTTTTCATCAGGTCCATATTCATCGGGCGCGCATTTAATTTCTGGGAAAATGCATGCAGTGCCGGAGTAATGACATTCTTGCTGTCGATGGTTATTCTTCCGTTATCAAAGCGAATGCTGGCGAACATTTTGTTGCCATGTTTAAACGCGGAGTCATTGATCTCCTGCATCATGGAAAACATATTTGCAGGATTCATTTTTTTCAGCATGGCCAACGTGTTGGGCTGTTCTGTCCAAATGTGTAAGTCGGCACGATCCGCAATACCGGACCTAAAGTTTTCGTCCATAGTAAAAAAAGATCTGTCAAAACCTTTTAACGCATCAGTGCTCTTTCGATAAGCAAGCATGTTATCATCCCTTTTTTTCGCCGGAGTGCTTTTCCGGTTTTTATTTTCCATACTGTCCAGCAACGGATTTTGGCCGGGAATACCGGCTTTTACCGAAACCAC
>DATGFZ010000535.1:0-17878 GCA_035308805.1 Puia sp.
CACCGCATCCGATGCGGAAGGCGCGGGAGAAATGTTTAAGGTGACCACTTTGCCTTTTGATAAAACGCCGCGCAATGATGACGGAAGCATTGACTTTAAAGAAGATTTTTTCGGGCGCGCTACAAATCTTACGGTCAGCGGACAACTTGAAGGGGAACTCGCCGCGATGGCATTTAGTGATATTTATACTTTCGGACCGACGTTTCGCGCAGAAAATTCAAATACGGCGCGGCACCTGGCTGAGTTCTGGATGATCGAGCCTGAAATGGCCTTTTATGATCTGGAGGACAATATGAATCTCGCTGAAGAATTCATCAAGTACATTATTGGCTATGTAATGGATAAGAATAAAGAAGATTTGGAATTTTTGGCTCATCGTCTCGCTGAAGAAGAAAAACAACTACCACAGGAAAAACGAAGTGAATGGGGCTTGACGGAAAAATTAAAATTTGTTGTTGATAATCATTTTGAACGCATTACTTACACCGAAGCAATCGATATTTTAAAAGACAGCAATCATAATAAGAAAAAGAAATTTCAATACCTCATTGATAAATGGGGAATTGATCTGCAAAGCGAGCACGAGCGTTATCTCGTGGAGAAACATTTTAAAAGGCCCGTGATATTGAGCAATTATCCAAAAGAAATAAAAGCATTTTACATGCGGCAAAATGAAGATGGGAAAACCGTCGCTGCGATGGATATTTTGGCGCCTGGCATTGGGGAAATTGTCGGTGGATCGCAAAGGGAAGAGCGATTGAAAAAATTGGAAGAAAGAATGAATGAAATGCATATCCCCATAAAAGAAATGTGGTGGTATTTGGATACGCGGCGTTTTGGAACAGTACCACATGCCGGATTTGGTTTGGGGTTTGAACGCATGGTGCAATTTGTTACCGGGATGACAAATATCCGCGATGTAATTGCTTTCCCGCGAACGCCAAAAAATGCAGAGTTCTAACTGTGGAAATCGCCATAAAGCGCATCTCATTAAAAAGATTGCATATGGCCGAACTGACTATTTCCCATCAAAAATCCAAAGCCGGTGTCAAAAGAGTAAAAAAACTTTCTACAAAAGTTGACCTTACACCCATGGTTGATCTGGGTTTTTTGCTCATTACCTTTTTTATTGTTACCACAACCTGGTCTCTGCCGAAAACCATGCCATTGAATATGCCGGCTCACGGAGACAGCATCAACCTGGGTAAATCAGTTGCCTTAACCCTCATCGCAACAGGCAACAATAACATATTCTATTACCATGGTAATGCGGATGAAGCCATGAAAACCAGCAATTACGGGATCAGCAATTATTCACCAATCGGTGGAATCGGAGAAATTATAGAAGAAAAGCAAATCGGGTTGGACAAATCATTTAAAGGAGGCAGAAAGGAAATGATGATTTTAATAAAAGCCACGCCGGATGCAAGTTATGACAACGTAGTCAGGTTACTCGATGAAATGGCTATAGACCAGGTGAAGAAATATGCCATTATTGAATTGACCGAAAATGAAAAAAAAATGTTGCGGCAAAACAAGCTGATTAATTAAATACATACTGCGCAGAAGTTTTTAATTTTGCTCACTTAAATTTTGCGCTATGTCTATTCCTGTTGTGGATCTTTCGGATTTTTTATCCGGTGATGAAAACAAAAAGAAAGCATTTGTCCGGTCTCTTGGCATAGCTTATGAAAACGTTGGATTCGTTGCCGTAAAAAATCATGGCATTCCCGATGAGCTTATTGCGGATCTGTATAAATATGTGCAACAATTTTTTTCTCTCCCTCTTGATAAAAAAAAGAAATATGAAAAACCCGAGCTCGCCGGACAGCGGGGTTACACTTCATTTGGAAAAGAACATGCGAAAGGAAGTGATGCACCCGATCTAAAAGAGTTTTTTCAGTTTGGACAAACGGTTGAAGACAATGACCCCGTAAAAGCAACTTATCCGGCAAATGTTACCGTAAATGAAGTGCCGCCATTCACGCCAACTTTTTTTAGCGCTTATCGCGCATTTGAAAAATCCGGATCTGCGTTATTGCGTGCTATTTCTTTATATCTGGGTCTTGAAGAAGATTATTTTGATCAATATATCCACAACGGAAATTCTATTCTTCGCGCTATTCATTATCCCCCGATAACGTACGAACCAAAATCTGCGATCCGTGCCGAACAACATGAAGACATCAACCTGATTACCTTACTCGTTGGTGCGTCTGCGGGTGGATTACAAATTCTTACTAAACAAAATCAATGGGTTGATGCAATTTCATTATCCGATCAAATTGTGGTAAATGTGGGTGATATGTTACAAAGACTCACCAATAACAAGTTGAAATCAACAACGCATCGCGTCGTCAATCCTCCCCGTTCCTTATGGCATACTTCAAGATTTTCCATTCCATTTTTTCTTCATCCAAAAAGTGAAATGAGCTTAGCCTGTTTGGAAGGTTGTATCGACGCAGATCATCCCAAAGCCTACCGGGATGCAACAGCCGGCGAATATTTAGATGAAAGATTAAAAGAAATTGGATTGAAGAAATAATCCGGACGTTGGAGAAACCTGCAAATTGAATGTCCTGCATTGATCCGCACACTTTTTAAATACAAGCCGCGATACTCCATTTTGCCGCGGACATGGGAATCTAATAATGGTTACTATCGGAAAATGGAAATGTCCGGGTTATTTAATATAATACCGATTTGCGGCTCATGGGGTCATTTTACCGCTTATCACTTTATGAAGCTCAGTCAAAAACTGCTACATTCGCCGGAAACGCTTGCCAGTGCTAAGTTTCATTTTAAGCTCATTAGCAGTTTATGAAAATTACTTTTCTTAAAATACTACTTTGTATTGCATAGTATTAATAAAACACATATCTTTGTTCCTGTAAGCTCATTATATAATTGCCAACCCTATATGGCTCTTCTTCGAAAACCGATTCGGACGAGAGCCATAAGGCGAGGCTAAAAAAAGACAAAATGAATATTGAAAACACACAAAGCCAGATGCGAAAAGGGATCCTGGAATTTTGCATTCTGTCGATCATAAAGCGTGGGGAAGCATACCCTTCAGATATTGTTGAGGAAATGAAAGCTGCGAACCTGAATATATTTGAAGGTACCTTATATCCTTTGCTGACGCGATTGAAAAATGCCAACATGCTTACTTACCGGTGGGTGGAAAGCAATTCCGGACCACCCCGTAAATATTTCTCCTTAACGGAAAAAGGCAACGAGTTTTACAAAGAGCTTGAGGCAACATGGAACGAACTGGCAAATGCAGTAAACGCGCTCGCACATAAAACAACCGGTTTAGCAGAACAGGAAAACCAATAAACTTCAACCTTTCAAATTATAAACAATGAAAAAGATCATCAACATAAATTTCCACAGCAGGGTTATTCCAATCGAGGAATCTGCTTACGAAATACTTAAACAATACATAGAAAGTTTGCGAAAATACTTCGCCAATGAAGAAGGACGGGATGAAATTATCAGCGACATTGAAAATCGTTTTGCAGAGCTTTTTTCTGACCGCCTAAAAAAAGATACAACCTGCATAACAGATGATGATGTTAACGCAACCATTGCGAGCATGGGCCGACCTGAGGATTTTGACCAGGAAGAAATACCCACCAATACGGCATCCGACCAAAACAGCAATCAATCTCAATCAACATCGCAGCAAACGCAGCAGGCGCAAACATATCATTACAGTTCAGGACGCGGAAGACTGTACAGGAATGCCGACGATAAAATTATCGGGGGTGTTTGCAGCGGACTGGCAAATTATTTCGGAATCGATCCTGTAGTTCTTCGTATTGTTTTTGTCCTGCTGTTCGGGGCACTGTTCTGGGTATATTTTTTACTCTGGATCGTAGTTCCCTCACAGTCGCTGCAATCACATGTTACCAAACGCCTTTACAGAAGCGCTGATGATAAAATAATTGCCGGGGTTTGCGGGGGACTTTCATCGTATTTTAATATCGACGTTTGGATACCGAGATTAATTTTTGTGCTGCCATTGATTATTGTACTCATTTCCGGTACTTTTCATGCCATGTGGTGGAATTGGGATTTCGGTTTTGCTCCCCGAATCATTTCCAGTTCGCTGGGAAGTACATTATTTATCAGTTACATTATTTTGTGGATAGCAGTGCCTGTTGCTACGACCTCTGCAGAAAAATTGGAAATGCGAGGGGAACGTGTTGACCTCAATTCAATCCGGAATACCGTAAAAGAAGATATGGAGAACCTGCGTACGAAGGCCGAGAAATGGGGAAACGAATTCAAAGAAACGGCGCAGCAGTTTGGCAACAGAGCAAAGGAATTTGGACAAACCGCTTCCGGGCAGGCTAAAAACTTTACCACGGAGGCGGGCTATGCAGCAAAAAGGAGCTCCAACGGGTTTTTTCATGTAATTGGCGTATTGATTAAGGCTTTTTTCCTTTTTGTTGGTTCCATGATAGCCATAGCCTTATTTTTTACCCTGCTATCCCTGATTTTTGCGGGTGTGGGATTAATGCCCTTAAAAAATTTTTTATTAGACGGTTTCTGGGAAAATTTTTATGCCTGGGGAGTCCTGGTGCTTTTCCTGGGAATACCGGTAGTTGCGTTTCTCACCTGGATCATCCGCAGGATAATGCGTGTACGTTCACAAAGCAGGTTTTTGGGATTTACGTTTGGCACTTTGTGGGTGCTGGGTCTGATCTGCTTAATTTGCCTCGTTGCAAGCATCGGCACCGACTTCAAATCATACAGAATTGTGTCAGATGAAATTCCCATGACGCAACCTGCTCACGACAGGTTGATTGTGAAAGTATCTGAACCCTCGATTCAATTCGAAGGATTTTGGTGGATCCACTCGGATGCAAATGGATGGGATATTAATGACGATAGTTTAAAACTCTCCAACGTAAAAATCAGGGTGCAAAAAAGTGATGATGCATTTTATCATATTCTAAAAATCAGAACGAGCTTCGGCAGAAACAGGAAGAATGCGGAAGACAGAGCCAAACAGCTGGAATATGATGCCAATTTTAAAGACAGTGTGCTGGATATTGGTAGTGGGTTTTCAATTAATCCTCAAAATAAATTCCGGGGCCAGCAAATAATAATGGAAATACAGGTTCCGGAAAATAAAAAAATACGATTTGACAGGTCGGTGCTGGGAAAGCTAAATCCGTTTCATGTTCGTTTTTATAATCGCAGCAGGTGGAACGATGACGATGTGGATATAGATTTTGAAAGGGATGAATATTTTGACTGGGATACAAACGTTGACTATATCATGAATAAATCCGGAAACCTGGAATCAACTTTAAAAAAAGACAGTGAAGATGACAATCAAAACGATAAAACCGAAAAAAATGATGGCTACCGTTACAAAAAAAATAATGATACCATTACTTCGAAGAAAAATAAAGATTCAATAAAATCCAAGGCACGCAAGGAGCAAACGGAGGAAACCCCGAAAAATACAACAGAAAAACAAACCAAGGCTATTGGCAATAATGACGAAAGCGAACATGCATTTTCTCCCGTTTATAGTCTTGCAGAACTGATTTAATTAGCACGTGCTACTGCTATAATTAGTGGTAGTTTTTGGTTGAAGTTGGAACAAGAGGGTCGTCACCAGGTGGCGGCTCTTTTTTATTATTGGCAGCCTGCAAGGCATTTTTTACTTTCGCAGGCGAGAAAATACTCTCGCAACGCCCCAAAGCGCAAAAAAAGGATTAAACAATTTTCAAAACAAAAGCCTGGCGTCATTGCGCCGCAGCAAGAGATAAAAACATTTCATGAAACACACTCCATTCACAAAAAAACATATCGCATTAGGAGCAAAGATGGCCGAGTTCGCCGGGTACAACATGCCCATTAGTTATAGCGGAATCAATGATGAGCATTTTAGCGTAAGAAATAATGCTGGCGTTTTTGATGTAAGTCATATGGGCGAATTTATTTTAAAAGGAGAACATGCGCTGAATCTTATTCAACGGGTTACCACCAATGATGCATCCAGGTTAACCAACGGCAAAGCTCAGTACAGCTGTTTAACCAATAACGAAGGCGGTATTGTTGACGACCTGATCGTCTACTGCATTGAAGAAAATAAAACATATATGCTTGTGGTGAATGCTGCCAACATTCAAAAAGACTGGAATTGGATTGAAAAACATAATACACAAACAGTTGAAATGCACAATATTTCTGATAAAACATGTTTGCTGGCCATACAAGGTCCGAATGCGACCAAAATTTTACAATCGCTTACGGGAATGGATATCCTGAATTTAAAATATTACACTTTTACAAAAGGAAAATTTGCGGGCATAGATAATGTTTTAGTCAGTGCAACCGGATACACGGGAGCGGGGGGTGTAGAGATTTATTTTGAAGATAAAGATGACGCGGCCGATATCATCTGGGATAAAATTTTTGAAGCAGGCCGAGGCCAGGGGATAAAACCCATAGGGCTTGCAGCTCGTGATACCCTGCGTCTTGAAATGGGTTATTGTTTGTACGGAAATGACATCGATGATACCACTTCGCCCTTGGAAGCGGGGCTGGGATGGATCACAAAATTCAATAAAGATTTTACGGCTAAAGAAATTATTGAAGCACAAAAAAATAATGGTATCGAAAGAAAACTCGTCGGGTTTGAAATGGTTGAAAGGGGAATCCCCCGACATGACTATGAAATAAAAGATTTTTCCGGAATGACGATTGGAAAAGTCACTTCCGGAACGCAGTCGCCAAGCTTGGGAAAAGCAATCGCCCTAGGATATGTACGCATTGCTTTTGCCACCATTGATGCAAAAATCTACATTAAAATACGCGATAAGCTGCTCCAGGCTAAAGTGGTTAAACTTCCGTTCAGTTGACCGGGTAAATTTAAAATATGGAGAGATTTTTGCTGTGATTAAGCATCAATTATCCATGTAAAACCATGCCCACCATCCACCTCACCACTTTTGTCGCCGCTCCTTCGGTAAGGGTCTTTGACCTGAGCCGCAGTATTGAACTGCATAAAAAATCAATGGCCAAAAGCAATGAAAAAGTTGTTTCCGGAATAAGCGCAGGATTGATTGAGTTAGATGAAACCGTTACCTGGCAGGCAAAACATTTATTTAAAAACAGGTTTTTGAAATCAAAAATCACGGCCATGAAAAAACCATTTTCATTTACAGACGAAATGGTGACCGGGGATTTTAAAAGCATGAAGCACGAACACCATTTCAAGCAAATCAATAACGGAACGCTGATGATCGATATTTTGAATTTTGAATCCCCCTATGGATCGCTCGGAAAAATATCCAACAAAATATTTCTTACGCGTTATCTGAAAAATTTACTGGAGCAGCGGAACGAAGTTATTAAATTATATGCTGAGAGTGAGAAGTGGAAATTTATTCTGAACAGGTACTGAATTGGAAAATAAATCCATGGTCAAGGGCGTTGCATTCCCGATGACCGGCTTACCATGATCTGCCATAAAAACGGAAGCCGGTACCCGAAAAATCTCCTTTCCATTTAAACATATTCTTACCAATTTATCTGCGGGCGAATTAACGGCTATCCGCTAAATTTGCGGTTCATCAGAAATCATGGCATTAACAAAACCCACCTTACACACATCCTTGTCGCCGGCATTACTGGATTTGTATAATCTCGATCATTCAATCGTGGTAATCATTGACGTGTTGCGCGCAACATCAACCATCGCGACTGCTTTATTGAACGGCGCAAAATGCGTGATACCCGTCGACAGCGTTTCAAAATGCATCCGCCTCGGAAAACAAATAGACGGCGTCACCGCGGGCGAGCGGGACGGAAAAATTGCCGAAGGGCTGAAATACGGAAACTCGCCATTTGAATATCCGCGGGAATTTATAGCCAATAAAACTTTAGTCCTCACCACCACAAATGGCACCCGGCTCCTGCACATGGCTTTGGAAAAAGGCGCAAGTGAAATTATTACAGGTTCATTCTGCAATTTGAATTCCGTTTGCAATTATTTATTCGCCGCGAAAAAAAATGTCATTCTCGGATGTGCCGCCTGGAAAGACAGGATAAATATCGAAGACACGCTATTTGCCGGTGCAGTCATTAATACAATAAAAGACAGTTTTTCCATCAATTGCGATTCATCTCAAATTGCTGAAACGCTATTTTTGAATGCCCAGCACGATCTTTTTGGGTTCATGAAGGAAAAAAATGCATCGCATTATCATCGCCTGATGGGTTTTGGCCTGGAAAAAGACATTCGTTATTGTCTATCCCCCAACAAGGCAGATGTACTGCCATTTTATGAAGACGGTAAGCTGGTCGTCCATAAATTGCCATAAACCTCACTGCCATCAAGTAAACCTCCCGATTTCGTAAATTCCATAACGGATTGCTTTTTACTTTTGCAGACTGTATAAGATTGAAAAAAAATACGATACATATTGCTTTAGTGGGAAACCCCAACAGTGGTAAAAGTTCCCTCTTTAATTCTCTGACCGGATTGAATCAGAAGGTTGGGAATTTTCCCGGCGTCACTGTTGACAAAAAAAGTGGTCATGCAGAACTTGCACCGGGTCTCCGTGCAAATATCATTGATCTGCCCGGCACGTACAGCCTTTATCCAAAAAGAAATGATGAATGGGTAACGTACAAAGTCCTGCTTGGACAAGATGTGATTGCCGTATCCGACCTGGTTATCGTATTATTGGTCGACGGAAGTAATTTGAAAAGAAATTTATTATTCTGCTCGCAGATAATTGATCTGAAAATTCCAGTCGTTGTTGCACTGACGATGATGGATATTGCAAAAAAGAAAGGAATTGAAGTTGATGTTGCAGAACTCGAAAGAGAACTCGGCGTCCCGATCATTGCCGTTAACCCGAGAAAAAATAAAGGAATACTGCAATTAAAAAAGGCAATTGCGCTGACAGCACAGCAACTTTACCAAGCCCCTCCCCGCGATTTTATACAAAATAAAAATCTTGCCGTCCTTGCCGTTGATGACGTAAAAAGAATATTTCCCAAAGTCAGCGATTATGCTGCGGTACATTATCTGATCAACCATGAGCATTTTGATTTTGATCATTCCACGCAAAGTAAAATTGAAAGCATAGAAAAAGAAAATGCTTTCAATCCAACCAAAACACAGGCGGAAGAAATAATGCAGCGTTACGCGCGCATCAGGCAAATTATGCAGCACACCGTTGCTGAACCCGACCCGCTGCAAAAAAAATTATTCACCGAAAGATTAGATGACATTTTATTAAACCGCTTTTGGGGTTATATTATTTTGTTGGTTGTGCTTTTCCTTTTGTTTCAGAGTGTATTCGCGCTTGCGCAATTGCCGATGAATGGAATAGACTGGACTTTCACGCAGTTGCGTGCCTTCGTTGGCGGCATCCTTCCCTCTTCCTGGTGGAGCAATTTATTGGTGAATGGAATCCTGGCGGGCTTAAGCGGCATCCTGGTTTTTGTTCCGCAGATAATGATATTATTCGGATTGATAACTGTTCTGGAAGACACCGGATATATGGCGCGCATCAGCTTTCTGACAGATAAGCTCATGCGTAAAGTTGGTTTGAACGGGAAAAGTGTTATGCCGATGATCAGCGGGTTTGCCTGTGCGGTTCCTGCTATCATGAGTGCGAGAAGTATAGAGAATAAAAAAGAAAGATTATTAACGATTTTGATTACCCCCCTGATGAGTTGCAGCGCGAGATTGCCGGTTTATACCATTTTAATTTCATTGGTGATTCCGCACAAGGAATATTTTGGTTTCATCAGTTTACAGGCAATTGTGATGATGGGTTTATATTTAATGGGCGCGGCGATGGCATTGATCGTTTCCTATGTCGCCAAATGGTTCATACACCTTAAAGAAAAAAGTTTTTTCATTCTGGAGCTTCCCGTTTATCGCGCGCCGAGATGGAATAATGTCTTTGTTACCATGCTCAGCAAAGCAAAAATTTTTGTGATGGACGCGGGTAAAGTCATTATTGTAATCAGTTTGATATTATGGGCGCTCAGCACCTACGGACCAACAAGCCGGACCGAAAAAGTGGAACAGCAATATGACGAACAAATAAAACAAAATCCATCCCGGGCAAATGCATTGAACATGCAAAAGCAATCGGCATTGCTGGAAAATTCTTATGCCGGCATTTTGGGGAAAACAATTGAGCCGGTCATCAGACCGCTCGGTTATGACTGGAAGATCGGGATCGCATTGATTACTTCATTCGCCGCGCGTGAAGTTTTTGTCGGAACCATGGCCACATTGTACAGTGTTGAAGGCGGTAAAGACGCAGACCGTCAGACACTGCGTGAACGAATGGATTCGGCAAAAAGAGAAGACGGAAGTAAAGTATATAACCTGGCTTCAGGAATTTCGCTGATGATATTTTACATGCTCGCGATGCAATGCATGAGCACCCTGGCTGTTGTTCGCCGGGAAACGCGAAGCTGGAAATGGCCGGCAATACAACTTGCATATATGACCGGTCTGGCCTATGTGATGAGTCTGGTCGCTTATCAACTATTGAAATAATGGCTGATTCCAGGTACGCGTCGTGCCTGGCTCTGCTAAGAGGCTGAACCCAAATCGCCCCGTTGGCAGGGAAAACCTTACAGGTATTCTTTCCCCAAAAGTTTTTCTAATTCTTTTTTGAATTGCTGAGGCGATTGAAAGTGAATGATATGAAATCCCAATTCCTTTGCGGGAATAAGATTGCGGTAATTATCATCAATATACACTGCATTTTCCGGAATGATTTGATAGCGTTCAACCAATCGCCGGTAAATTTCAGTAAAGGGCTTTCTTGTCTTTTCTTCACCGGAAACAACACGTCCTTCGAACCAATGTAAAAAATCATAAAGCTGTAAAGCAACCGGAAATGTTTCTGCACTCCAGTTGGTGAGCGCATATAATCGTATATCCGTTTCATGTTTTAAATGATGAAGGATAGCAACTGTTTCATGGATGGGCCCCCCTAGCATTTCCTGCCATCTGTCATAGTAAGCACGTATATTTTTTTCATGATCGGGAAATTTCTGCAGTAATGTTTCAGTTGCTTCCCGCAGCGTTCTGCCTGCATCCTGTTCTTCATTCCAGTCAGGTGTACATATATTTTCATAAAACCATTTTCTTTCCTTGTCGTCAGGGAAAATTGTTTTGTAAACATAATCGGGGTTCCAGTCAATCAGCACCCCGCCCAGATCAAAAACTATGGTGTCAATTTTAGCCATAAACCGTTATTAAGAGATTTTTATTAATCGTTCTGCGGCTTTTTCAAGTGTTTCTTTTTTCTTGGCGAAACAAAACCGAAGAATTTTATCATCTTTTCCTGATTTATAAAATGCTGAGACCGGAATGGACGCCACCCCGCCTTCTTTGGTAAGGCGAATGGCAAATTCGTTATCCTGCTCATCACTGATCAGATCATATTTATACAGTTGGAAATAACTTCCGTAACTCGGCAAAGCAGTAAATTTTGTTTGTTTCATTAATTGCTGAAAATAATCCCGTTTTTCCTGCATGACATTTGACAACGATAAATAGGAATTCTTATCCGCAAGAAATCCCGTTATTCCCACCTGAGCCGGCGAATTGCAACTGAAACAATTGAACTGATGAATTTTCCTAAATTCCTTCATCAGCCCGGGAGCGGAAACGCAGTAACCCAGTTTCCAGCCCGTGCAGTGATACACTTTTCCAAAAGAAAAACACACAAAACTTCTTTGCATCAGATCCGGATAGCGAAGAACAGATTGGTGCAGAATATGATCAAAAATCAAATGTTCGTACACTTCGTCACTCAGAATAAAAATATTTGTGTCTTTCACGATCGCGCGGAGTTGTTCGATATCATCCGCGTTCAAAACCGCTCCGGTAGGGTTATTTGGCGAATTGATCATGATCATTTTTGTTCGCTGCGTAATCTTTTCTTTTACTTTTTCCCAGTTAATCCTGTAATCAGGCGCATTCAAGCTGATTAATACCGGGATCCCCCCATTAACCTCCACATTGGGGATATAACTATCGTAAGCCGGCTCAAAAACAATTACTTCATCCCCGGGTTGTAACACTGCGGTTAATGCCGTATAGATCGCGTACGTGCCCCCCGGTGTGATTGTTATTTGCGTTAGTGGATCTATGCCGGTTTTGTAAAGAAATTCTATTTTTTCTGCAATCGCTTCCCGCAAAGGAGGGTATCCCTGCATCGGCACATATTGATTAAACCCTTTTTTCATGGCGGCATTTACCAATTCGATCAGATCATCGCTCATGGGATAATCAGGAAAACCCTGACCGAGATTGATCGCATTGTGCTCGGCAGCCAATGCACTCATCACGGTAAAAATGGTCGTGCCGACATCAGGTAGTTTTGATTGAATGTGCAAATGAAATAATTTATGCTATGATCGCCGTCGCTTCAATTTCAATTAAATATTCCGGCGCAATTAATCCCTTTACTTCGATCATCGATGTACATGGACGGATTTCTTTAAAAAATTCTCCGTGAGCTTTGCCATATTCTTCCCATCTTGATATATCGGTAACAAACATGCGCGTTCTCACCACATCTCGTAAAGAAGCACCCGCGCGTTGCAAAACTTTCTCAATTTTGCCGATTATAAACTTCGTCTGTGCATAAGCGTTATCATCCCCAACCGGGTTGTTGTTGTCATCCATGGCGACGGTTCCCGTTACCTCAACAACATTTCCGATTTTCACAGCCCTGCTGTATCCGACAATCTCTTCCCATTTTGCACCTGAAGAATAATTAGTACGATCCATATTACTGAATTTATTACGAGAATATTGGTGAAATACACCAATTAAATCAATCCGTGTCAATCGGGCGTCTTCATTTTATTAATTACTGGTCATTTTATTTCAATATGTCCGGCAACGATAAGTTCTTCGCCGTTCATCCGTAAAAGAATCTGGGCAACCGTTATCACATCTTTCTGACAATACACTACAATTCTCTCCAGGTCCTTATCTTTCCAGTAAACTTCGTGGACCATACTTCCGTCCATATCATCTTTCGGCGTGGGAATGCCAAGCACCTGCGCCAATAAATTAAGGGAAGTAAAATGCTTGTAGTCTCCAAATTTCCATAATTCCATGGTATCCAAATGGGGAATTTCCCATGGTCTTTTCCCGGACAAATTCAGGATGCCGGGTATTGGAACTTCATTGACAATCAGTCGCCTGCAGAGATATGGAAAATCAAATTCCTTTCCGTTATGTGCGCACAAATATTTATTGCTTTCGAGTGTCCATTTGTTGATCATCTCACAAAATTCTTTCAGCAATATTTTTTCATCATCTCCGTAAAAGGATTTCAGCAATAACTTTTTTGCAGAGCCGGATCCCGAAATAATTCCGCAGGTAATGCAAATTATTTTTCCAAACTCCGCATAAATTCCTGCGCGGTTGTAAATGTTTTCAGGAGTTTCGAATTCCTTATCTCGTATTAAAAATTCGGCCTTTCTCGTCCATAATTTTTTCCAGTCATCAGGAACGTCATGAAAAGAAACAAACTGTGGGGCTGTTTCAATATCAAGGAATAAAATATTATTGAAAGGATAGGATGGCATTGCGTAATTTATAAAAATTGTTCGCCTTTGGTGCGCTTTATTTTAGTGACATATTCTTTTATTTCCTGCTCCTTTTCTTTTTTACAAATCAGCAAAACATCATTCGTATCTACAATGATAAAATCATTCAGCCCCTGTAAGACAAGCAGTTTATTATTGGGGGCATGGATCATGCAATTATTTGTTTCAATCGGAATAACACTGTTGCCGGCAATTGCGTTATGGTGTTTGTCCTTGCTCAGGTTTTCATAGGCGCTGTTCCACGCACCCAGATCACTCCAGCCAAAAGCCGATGGAATTACGTACACATTATTGGCTTTTTCCATAATGCCAAAATCGATAGAAATATTTGTACACAAAGGATAGATATGTTCCAGGGCCATCTTCTCCCCGGGTGTGTTGAATTTATCCTTATCGGCGATAAATACATCATACATTTCCGGCAAATACTTTTCAAATGCTTTGATGATATTTTTTACGCGCCAGACGAATATGCCCGCGTTCCACAAAAAATCTCCGCTAGCCAAAAAAGTTTTTGCCAGCTCTGCATTAGGTTTTTCGGTAAAAGTCTTTACTTTATACACATTGTCAGAAACAGATTGTGCCTCATGCTGAATATATCCATATCCGGTATTCGGCGAAGACGGTTTTATTCCGAGTGTGATAAAGGCATTATGCTTGTTCACAAAATTGAGCGCTTCAAGACATACTTTATTGAAATCTTTTTCATTGAGAATGAGGTGATCTGAAGGTGCAACGATCAGGGAAGCGTCGGGATCTTTTTGCAACAGCTTAAAAGAGATATACGCAATGCAGGGCGCCGTGTTTTTTCGGGAAGGTTCGCCTAAAATATTTTCTACGGCCAAATCAGGCAATTGCCTTTTTACGATGTCAATATATTCAGAAGACGTGATGACATAAATGTTCTCTTTTGGAATGAATGTCAGAAATCTCTTAAATGTCGACTGAATAAGTGTTTCCCCTACATTTAAAATATCCAGAAATTGTTTTGGAAAATTTTGCCGGCTCATTGGCCAGAACCGGCTCCCAATTCCGCCCGCCATGATAGCTACGTAATAATTCTTATTCATGATAAATTATTATTCGACAGAGACATAGATTAAATTCGAAACGTGCATTACGCAAATGTATAAAACCTTTCTGTTCGTTTTGCGCTGCAATAATAAGCCGACTTCCTAACATTATTGTTACAAACTTTAACAAAACCAATTCCATCTCTCCTTGTTTTTTTGTAACTTCGCTGTCCTAAAAAATCCGGCTGCATCCGGCTAGCGCGCTGCTTAGGAACATGAATAATTCCTTTTGATAGTTTTCCGGTAATTTTTGTTATCTTAAATAATGTAAGCTGGCTATTTGTGAGAAGGAAAATTTTTCTTATGGCAACAACTACATCTAAAAAATTATCTTCAAAGAGAATAAAGGAAGGTAACGGAACAGTATCGAAAGAATTGTTACCGCAACTTCAGGAACATTTTGGTTTCGATTCATTTAAAGACAGTCAGGAATCCATCATTCAAAATCTTCTTAAGGGAAACGACACTTTTGTCATCATGCCAACGGGCGGCGGAAAAAGCCTTTGTTATCAACTGCCGGCCATCGTGAGCAAGGGCGTTGCGATAATTGTCAGTCCACTCATTGCTTTAATGAAAAACCAGGTTGACCTGGTAAGAAGTTACAGCAGTAGGGACAATGTTGCGCATTTTTTAAATTCAACATTGAACAAAAAACAAATTCGCGAAGTGCATGATGATTTGCTGAACGGGCATACCAAAATGCTGTATGTTGCACCGGAAACATTGACCAAGCAGGAAAACCTTGAACTCTTCAGTGACTTGGAGATTTCTTTTTTTGCAGTGGATGAGGCGCATTGCATTTCCGAATGGGGACATGATTTTCGACCTGAATACAGAAGGCTGCGTGAAATAATGGATCAGATCAATCCCAATGTTCCGACAATCGCGTTAACAGCAACGGCTACACCAAAGGTGCAAAGTGATATTGTCAAAAATCTCGGATTGCGCAATCCTAAAATATTTTTGTCTTCTTTCAATCGCCCAAATCTGTATTATGAAATACAGCCGAAAATCAAAAAGGAAGAGACCATAAAGCACATTGTAAAGTTCATTGTCCAGAATAAAGGAAAGAGCGGAATCATTTACACATTGAACCGTAAGACAACAGAAGAACTTGCCGATATCTTAGTAGCAAATGGAATTAAAGCAGTTGCTTATCATGCGGGGCTTGACAGCAAATTGCGCGCAGAAAGGCAGGATCTGTTTTTGAATGAAGATACACAGGTTATTGTAGCCACCATTGCTTTTGGAATGGGCATTGACAAACCCGATATTCGTTTTGTCATACATTACAACATTCCAAAAAGCATTGAAAACTATTATCAGGAAACCGGCCGTGCGGGTCGTGATGGTTTAGAAGGAAAATGTGTGTTGTACTATTCACATAAAGATGTTTCGAAGATTGAGCATTTGATGAAAGATAAGGCGTTAAGTGAAAGAGAAATAGGCGCGCAGCTTATCAACGAAACGGTTGGATATGCAGAAAGCGGTGTATGCAGGCGGAAGGTTTTGATGAATTATTTTGGTGATGAATACACTGAAAATAATTGTAAAAATTGCGACAACTGTCTGCACCCCAAGGAAAGAGTGGAAGCAAAAGAAAATGCGGTAAAATCTTTGAAGGTAATTAAAGCGCTTGATGAGCGTTTCGCCACAGATTATACAGTTAATATAATTATTGGAAGATTAACTCCACAAGTGCAAATGTACCGGCACGAAAATATTGCCGAGTTTGGCATTGGAAAAGAAGAAAAGGATTATTACTGGCAGTCGCTGATCAGACAATTACTACTTGAAAATTTATTAAAAAAAGATATTGAAGAATATGGCGTCTTAAAGTTCACAAAAAAAGGTGAGGACTATCTGAAGAAGCCGAAATCTTTTAAGATAGTTTCTAATAATTTATTTGAAGAAGCAAATGAAGACGATGAAGAGTCGGGCGAAAGCAATTCAGGAACAACTGCCGCTGACGAAAAATTATTTCAGTTGTTAAAAAAAGTAAGGCAAAATGAAGCAAAGAAAAAAAGTTTGCCTCCGTTTGTAATTTTCCTGGAGACATCATTGCAGGATATGGCAACATTATATCCAACAACCAGTCAAGAGCTTGAAAAATGCCAGGGCGTAAGCAAAGGAAAGGCAATCCGGTATGGAAAACCGTTTATTGAAATTATTGCAAAATATGTTGAAGAAAATAATATCGAGAAGCCTGAAGATTTTGTAATGAAAAGCGTAATCAATAAAGGCATGAACAAGGTTTATATTATTCAACAGGCAGATAAGAAAATTCCGTTGGAAACGATTGCAAAAAATAAGGACATGAAGCTGGATGTTTTACTTGAGGAAATGGAAACCATTGCGGCAAGCGGAACCAAATTGAATCTTGATTATGCAGTGGACGAAATGCTGGATGAATATGAACAGGATGAAATAATTGATTATTTTAAAAGTTGCGAAACCAGCAGCCTAGATGTTGCCAGGCAGGAATTATCTGAAAGCAATTTTAGTTGGGAGCAATTGAAAATAATGCGCATTAAATTTTTGAGTGAATACGGCAATTAATATTATTTATTATTAATTATTAATTTATAAATTTGCCACCCGCGGTGCGGTAGCTCAGTCGGTAGAGCAAAGGACTGAAAATCCTTGTGTCGGCGGTTCGATCCCGCCCCACACCACAACTAAAATTCATAACCCCTTTGATGTCAATTAGATATTAAAGGGATTTTTTATTGAGCAGGCAGATTAGCAGGCAGATTTTTTAACTATTTCCGATTCGAAATTCCCTAGACCTCTATTCAAATGACAAAAAGTTGAAAAGTTTCTTGTCCATAATCATTCCAATAATTTTCTAAAATTTCTTTTTTTAAGGTTAAATCTTTTTGAAAAGCATGTTCATTTATATATACTTCCGAGTGACCATCTGCAAGCCTTTGTAAAACCAAATCGGCATGTTCAGCCCCCTCTTCAATATCCAGTTTTTCTAATATGTACCTTTCAAAATCATCGAAACTTAATGAATATTTTTCATCATTATATAATCGATATCCTAATCGTTGAAGAACATCACATAAGTATAATTCAAATAATTTATTTTCCCCATATCGTATAAACGTGTACCTCCGGGCAGTTTGAAAATGAACTCCGTCAAACTGCATAATTTTCCTGCT
>DATGFZ010000536.1:0-26509 GCA_035308805.1 Puia sp.
AAGATTTAAAATTGCCTGCATATCCATCTCATCCAGCTCTTTTCCTTTGTAAAAAAGTTTTCTTCGCGGAATGACCGGAAGACCGTCTAATAAATCATGCGTCTCTTTTCTGTTATGCGTTTCAATATAACCGATTTTTACATCCACACCATTGCGCAATAAAGTCTGCGCCTCCTGTAGCATGCGGAAAGTTTTGCCTACGCCGGCACTCATGCCAATATAGATTTTAAACTTGCCCCGTCGTGACTGGCGGATAAGTTCTAAAAAATGCTGTACGTTTTCTTCCTTGTCGGACATGGAATTTCATTTTAAGAAAAATGGTGGCTCTTAAAAAAGAACCACCTGGTTTTACGCAAGTAAACCAAAATTAAACCAAAACAAATTTTTCCGTATGGCTTATAAATAAGAAATATTTTTTTGCCCTGGTTTTTGCAATGCTATTGATCATCGTGTGCTGCATTGAAGTACTGACTCAAATGAATGTGTCCGTCATGTAACGAATTGCGCTTTGCATTTGCATCTCCGGACTGGTTCTCGTTGGCACCCACTCATTTCATGTTATCAAGCGCCAAATTCAATTTCAGCACATTTATTTTTTCAGTCCCTAAAAAACCGAGTAAGGGTTTATCAATGAGCTCACTCACTAGAACGGTTACTTTATCTTCGGTCATATTTCTTGCTTTAGCTATTCTTGGAACCTGAATGTATGCAGCCTCAGGGGATAGATCGGGATCTAGGCCGCTGCCGGATGCTGTTACCAATTCCGACGGGATATTTTCTTTTTTTACTTTTGGATTGTGTACGAGAAACGAATCAATTTTGTTTTGTACGTCTTTTAGGTAATCAGGATTCGAAGGACCTTTATTGCTGCCACCGCTTCCCATAGCGTTGTACCCAACTGCAGACGGTCTGCTCCAGAAATATCTATCCTGATTAAAACTTTGTCCTTCCAGTTCGTAGCCCACGGTCTTATGATTAACAACCATCGCTTGTCCTTCTCCGTTGTTTGGTGCTATAAAAGCGAATAACCAAATGAATATTGTATACAAGCCACTGAAAAAAATGATGCTGATCAGTGTGAGCCTTAGGGCCGGTAAAATATTTTGTTTCATGCTTTTGGTAATTTTAAATGTTTAACGTCATCCTGGCTTGGCAGCTCCGCGCCGCGGGGACAAATCCTAGAACCAAATGCTAACCAGCAAATCAATCAACTTTATTCCGATGAATGGAACCAGTATGCCGCCTAAACCATAGATCAATAAATTTCTTCTCAGTAAAGCGCTGGCTCCTATCGGTTTGTACGCGACTCCGCGCAAAGCCAGTGGAATTAATAATGGAATAATGATGGCATTAAAGATTACCGCTGATAGGATTGCGCTTTCCGGACTGTGTAAGCGCATAATGTTTAGCGACTGCAAACCTGGAATTGATGCGATAAATAATGCAGGGACAATGGCGAAATATTTTGCTACGTCATTGGCAATGGAAAATGTAGTAAGGGTGCCACGTGTCATTAATAATTGTTTACCGATCTCAACGATCTCTATCAATTTTGTCGGGTCATTGTCAAGATCAACCATATTGCCAGCTTCTTTGGCGGCCTGCGTTCCGCTATTCATTGCAACACCTACATCGGCTTGAGCCAATGCAGGCGCGTCGTTTGTTCCATCGCCCATCATTGCAACAAGTTTCCCCCCTTGCTGTTCTTTCTTTATGTAATTCATTTTGTCTTCAGGTTTTGCTTCAGCAATAAAATCGTCAACGCCGGCTTTATTTGCGATATACTTTGCTGTTAGCGGATTGTCTCCGGTGACCATTACTGTTTTCACACCCATCTTCCTTAAGCGAGCGAACCGCTCCTGAATGGCAGGTTTGATGATATCCTGCAATTCAATTACGCCAATTACATTTTCATCCTGGCTCACAACCAGCGGAGTACCCCCATTGGCAGCAATCTCTTTTACCCTAGTTTCTGTTTCTGCGGGAAAAATGTTTCCTGCTTTTTGAACTAAATTTTTGATTGCGTCAGACGCGCCTTTGCGAATTTTTAATCCGTTTGACAAATCAATGCCGCTGCTTCTCGTTTCTGCTGTGAATTCGATGAATCTTGCCCCATTTGTATTGAATGTATTGGGATTGATGGCCGCCAGTTCGATAATTGATTTTCCTTCGGGAGTTTCGTCAGCGAAAGAAGCTAAAGCACAAGCTTCAGCAAAAACTTTTTCACCGATGCCTTTTGCAGCCCAAAAATTTGTCGCTTTGCGGTTACCGATGGTGATCGTGCCTGTTTTATCAAGAAGTAAAGTGTCCAGATCACCGGCTGTTTCGACTGCCTTCCCGCTTTTTGTAATGACGTTTGCACGCAAAGCCCTGTCCATACCTGCAATGCCGATTGCACTCAATAACCCTCCGATCGTTGTGGGAATCAAACAAACAAATAAAGAAATAAAAGCTGCAATCGTTATCGGCGTACTGGCAAAATCACCGAATGGCTTTAATGTAACGCAAACAATAATAAAAATAATTGTAAAACCGGCGAGCAAAATGGTTAGCGCAATTTCATTGGGAGTTTTTTGACGTGATGCTCCTTCAACCAACGCGATCATTTTATCCAAAAAACTTTCGCCTGGTTCTGTGGTTACCCGTACCTTAATTTTGTCACTTAAGATTTTGGTGCCTCCGGTCACACTTGATTTATCTCCGCCAGATTCACGGATTACCGGGGCGCTTTCACCGGTGATCGCACTTTCATCAATGGTAGCAAGACCTTCGATGATCTCACCATCCATGGGAATAATATCCCCCACTTCGCATATAAAAACATCTCCTTTTTTTAATTGTGAAGAAGGAACAATTCTTACTTCATCAACATAAATTTCACCAACCGGGAAAATTTTTTTTGCCGGTGTATCTTCTCTCGTTTTGCGTAGACTATCCGCTTGCGCTTTTCCACGCGCTTCTGCAATCGCTTCGGCAAAATTGGCAAAGAGAATAGTAATGAGCAAAATGGCAAAAATGAGTTCGTTGTACAATAAATTCCCCTGCGATTTTTCTCCGGTGAGGATCCAGATGCACACAGCGAGCATCACCGCGGTTCCAATCTCAACAGTAAACATTACTGGATTGTGAATTAGAATTCTTGGGTTCAGTTTGACAAAAGATTGCTTCAACGCTTCTTTCACAAGTGAACCCTCAAATAATTTATTCTCTCTTTTATGCTTGGTCATTTTATTTTGTTTTAATGTACTGCGCAAAGTGCTACTGCATTGAAAAAAATTCTGAAACGGGTCCTAATGCTAAAGCAGGAAAAAAACTTAAAGCAGCAATGATTATGATTACTGCAAAGACCATGATTCCGAATGTTGTTGTGTCTGTTTTTAATGTACCTGCACTTTCTGGAATATATTTTTTCTTTGCAAGAATGCCGGCAATCGCTATTGGTCCGATGATAGGCAGAAAGCGGGAAATCAACATTACGATACCATCAGTAATATTCCAGAATGGCGAGTTGGCGCTCAAGCCTGCAAACTCGGAACCATTGTTTGCAGATGCGGATGAATATTCATATAGCATTTCAGAAAACCCATGGTGACCTGGATTATTTAACCATCCGGAATAATCTTTTGTATTGTGCGTGTATAAATAGGATGCGAGGGCTGTGCCGGACAAAATCAAAAAAGTGTGAAGCAACGCAACAATGGTTGCGATCTTCATTTCTTTCGCTTCGATTTTTTTACCTAAAAATTCAGGAGTTCGCCCCACCATTAACCCGCTGATGAATACGCCAATAATAATAAAAATGTAAAAATTTAAAAAGCCGACGCCTACCCCTCCATAAAAGCAATTCACCATCATCCCCATCATGGTAAACATACCAGTCAGGGGTGTGAAGCTATCATGCATGGCGTTAACAGAGCCGTTTGAAGTGACAGTAGTAGTGATGCCCCAATATGCAGAAGCTGCAGAGCCAAAACGAATTTCTTTTCCTTCCATGCTTCCCCGGTTTTGGGAAATCCCTAATTGTGAGATTGCAGGATTACCTTTCATTTCCAAATAAACCGATGGAACCACAAATAACAAAAACCCGAGAGTCATTACTCCAAAAATTATCCATGATAGCCTTTTTCTTTTTAAAATATATCCCATTGCAAAAACCATCGCAATTGGAATAAGGATGATGCAAACATTTTCTACGACGTTGGTAAAATAATTTGGATTCTCAAATGGTTGCGCTGAATTGGCTCCAAAAAAGCCGCCTCCATTGGTGCCAAGTTGTTTGATGGCAATCATTGCAGCAACCGGCCCACGACTGACATTAACCGTGTCACCTTGCATGGAAATGAATTGGTCTTTGCCTTTGAAAGTCATCGGTGATCCGTTAAATAATAACAACAACGCAACGACAACCGATAGCGGCAAAAGAATTCTTGTACAGGATTTAATAAAATAATTGTAAAAATTTCCGAGCTTTTCAGTTGTTCGTTCTCTCATTGCATTGAATACTATCGCACAGGCCGCCATGCCCGCTCCTGCGCTGATGAATTGAAACAACATCAACACCAACTGCCCGAGGTATGAAACCGAAGTTTCTCCAGAGTAATGCTGAATATTTGTGTTTGAAATAAAACTAACGGCAGTATTGAATGCCAGATCTGCTGACATAGATGGGTTGCTATCGGGGTTCAAGGGAAGCCAGCTCATATTCATCAATACCAGCGTGGAAAAAATAAACCAAACAAGATTGATGGTTAGTAAGGCGAGGAGATGCTGTTTCCAATTCATTTCTCTTTCCGGTTTGATGCCCGTTATCTTAAAAAACAATTTATCTACCGGGTTAAATACAACGTCAAGCCACGTGTGTTCACCATTAAAAACTCTTCCGATATATCTTCCCAGTGGAATTGCCAGCAAAACAGTAATGAGAAACATAAAAACAATTCCGAATATTTCTGTGTTCATAATAATTTAATTTGCGAGATATATTGATTCGACATGAATTCCAAAAGCAAACGGGTTCACGAAGTTCTCTGCCCGCCTCTCCGCCTCTTAGCCCTATTGCGTAAAATACTTTCTAAAATTTTTCAGGTTTCACCAGCACGTAGCAGAGGTAAAAGAAGACCAGCACGGACAGGATAAATAAAAAGGTCATACTTTTTGATTGTTAGATTCTATCGAAAATGTCAATAAACTTGAAAAACAACGCAAAAAACAAAAGCCCGGAAGCGATAAGGATGATTGCCATTGTCATTTTGAAAATTTACCCAGAAGGCTACCAATAACATGCCGGGAGAAGACGGGATGTGGAACTAAGATATAGGAAGTAGAAGCAGCCTGCATTTCCAATAATTTGCATTATTATTTCAGAAATATCATAGAAGTATGAATCCTTCCATTTTGAAAAAGTGATTTTCAAAATGAAAAACCTAGCTTAGTAATTTATATTCTTCAATCTTTCTATACAAAGTGGTGAGACCTATGTTCAATAATTTTGCGGCTTCCGTCTTATTGCCCTTTGTGTGATTGAGCACACGCTGAATGTGAAGTTTTTCCATGCTGGTTAAATCGAACGCGGATAATGCCTGTGGCTTGTAGCTTGTAGTCTGTAAGTCCAGGGGTAAATAGTCAACGGTCAGTTGCGCGCTGTTTGATAATATTACCGCCCGTTCAATAATATTTTTCAACTCGCGGATATTCCCTTTCCAATCATGTTGCTGTAAATGTTCAATAAAATCTTTGCTTATCCCTTCAATGCGTTTCTTTGATTTGGCCGCATAAATTTTCATAAAATGTTCAGCAAGGATGGGAATATCCTTCTTCCTGTCCCGCAGTGCAGGCAATTCGATGGTAAAAACATTCAAGCGATAAAATAAATCATTTCGGAATCTGCCGTCAACGACTTCCTGTTCCAGATCGCGGTTGGTGGCTGTGATGATACGCACATTTACTTTTATCAATTTAGTATCCCCGACCTTAATAAATTCATTGGTTTCCAAAACGCGCAGTAGCTTCGACTGCAGGTCAACATGCATTTCACCGATCTCGTCCAAAAACAAAGTGCCTCCATCAGCCTCTTCAATCAATCCCTTTTTGTCTTTAATCGCGCTCGTGAATGCGCCGGCTTTATGACCGAAGATTTCGCTCTCCAACAAATCACTGTTGAATGAGCTGCAATTCAATGCCAGGAAGGCTTTGCCGCTCCGGTTGCTTCCGTTATGGATGGCTTGTGCAAAAACTTCTTTGCCGGTTCCTGTTTCACCGAGCAATAAAACGGTCGTATCAGTCGGGGCAACTTTTTGCGCAAGTTCAATTGCCTCTTTAATGAGAGGGCTTTCTCCGAGGATGTTTTTAAAGCTGTATTTTTTCCCGACTTCAGTTTCCAGTTGTTGAATCTTTTTTTGCAACTGCACTTTTTGCAGCGCATTGTTCAGCAGCGGTATTATTTTATCATTATCATCGCCTTTGGTGATGTAATCAAATGCGCCATATTTCATGGCTTGCACACCATCACCAATATTTCCGTAAGCTGTTAGCAGAATTATTTCCAGCAGTGGAAATTTCTTTTTTGTTTCTTCCGTGAATGAAACGCCGTTGCCATCAGGCAGTTTCACGTCGCAGAGCAAAATGTCAATGGATTCCTTGTCTAAAATTTTATTGGCTGCTTTTAAATTTGAGGCTTCGTGAATAGTAAAGCCCTCCAGGCTGATTATTCTTTTCAGCAGCGATCGAAGTTTTTCTTCGTCATCAACAATTAATATAGAACCGGTTGCCATGGCGGGAGATGAACGATTTTAATTTCAGATATACGATTCGGGGGTTCAAATATACATTTCTGTTTAGCGCCCTGTTTACTTTTAATTTTCTACTTTGATGTATCCGGGATAATTCATTTTTTTGTCATCGACGGATCGCGCTCTTGCACTTTTATGCTGCGCTGATTCACAAGATCTACACCTTGCATTTTTAACATCATTTCACGACCGGAATGATGTGGCTGTATCAAAATTCTTTCGATAATCCATTTGTTCATGCGGAACAAGAACAATTTTCGATCTTAAATTCCTCGTCCTTCGTTCACAATTCAGGAAATCAACCCCGAATATGATACGCTTTCGGTTGCACAAACGCCCTGATGCCCTGGTATGATAATGTTGTTCCCAATCCGGAATGTTTTCTGCCGCTCCACGGAAGCGCCGCGCTTACGCGGTCGCAGCAATTCCAATAAACAGTTCCGGTATCCATTTGTTTCATGATTTTTTCAGCGCGCTCATAACTCTTTGAGTATACAGCTGCTGTTAATCCGAACTCTGTGTCCTGCATTAATTCAAGCGCTTCCTCATCATTTTTCACTTTTTGTATGCCGATCACCGGACCGAAAGATTCCTCTTTCATTATTTTCATTTCATGATTGACATTGATCAAAACCGTAGGTTCAATAAAATATCCTTTATTATATAACTTATTCCCACCGTATAAAACTTTTGCACCCTTTTGTACTGCCTCTTCAATTTGTTCCAATAAAAAATCAACCTGCTCTTTTCTGCTTAATGAGCCAATTTCAGTTTCTTTATTAAGCGGATTTCCGATCACTAATTTTTTTACCAGGTCAACATAACTTTGTACAAAAACGTCATAAATGTTTTCATGAACATAAATTCTTTCTACTGCACAGCAGCTTTGACCATTATTATAAACGACGCCTTCGAGCGCTGCAGCTGCAACCTTGTCAATATCTTCAATGTCATCCATCACATACAGCGGATCTTTTCCTCCAAGTTCAAGCTGACAGGGAACCAATTTATGAGCGATCTGTTGGGCAATATGTTTCCCTGTTTTATAACTGCCTGTAAAAAAATATCCCTTCAATGGCAATTGTAATAGGGCGGCACCAATATGGCCTTTCCCGATCGCAAGTTCAAAACAATGTTCGCCAACGCCAGCTTCATACATCATTTTTTGGATATGCATCCCAGTTAGTATTGTAAATTCTGAAGGTTTATAAAAAATGGCATTACCGCCGATCAATGCAGGAATGACAACATTTATGGCGACCAGATAAGGATAATTCCATGCAGATATATTTGCGATTACACCTAGAGGCTCATACACAATTTTTTCCTTTGTTGAACCTTCCCTGACGACCCATTCTTCTTCAAGCCATTTTTCGGAATTATCAATAAAGAATTGGATTTTTGTTTTTGCGCCATTCAATTCATTGTATGATTGCTGCAAAGGCTTGCCCATTTCACTGGTTAATGTTTTGGCAAGTTCGTCCTTATGCATGTCCAGCAACCCGACAAATTTTTTAATGCATTCCACTCTATCTTGCACGGAAGTTGAAGCCCAGGAAGGCTGAGCTTTTTTCAGCAACTCAAATTTTTTTGCAATACTTTCTGTATCATCTTCATTGATGATGTCAATAATTTCTTCAGTTGCGGGGTTAATGATCTCTAGTTTTTCCACATTTGATCTTCTTATTTCTTCTAAAAATTTTTGTTTGATATTTTGCGAGAATGTGTTTTCATCTTTGCCTGTCATTCTTTCAGGATGCCATTGAACACAAAGCATAAAAGCCTTACCGGATTTATCATTGAACTCAATTCCTTCAACAGTTTTATCATCTGAATCTGAATAAGCGCTGACTTTTATATTCTTCCCTAAAAAAGTTCTGTCAACAGCCTGGTGATGTGCACTGTTTATTTTTCCTGCAGAATGTACAACAACTTCACTAAGTAACGAATCACGTTCCACTTTTACCTGGTGCAGCTGATCTGTCCCGCCTTTGCGATGTACTTTATTTAATATTTCGAGGTCCTGGATCAGTTTTCCACCCTGCAATACATTCACCAGTTGCATCCCACGACAAATGCCCAGCAACGGGATATTATGAATTTGCGAATATTCGAATATCTTCTTTTCGAACAGATCTCTTGCAATATCTGTTTTTTCGGTGCCTTTGAAATCTTCGTCATACAATGAAGGATGAATATCAATTCCGCCGGTTAGCACAAAGGCATCGCAGGTATTGATTTTTTCTGAATTATTTTTTTCGAATGATAATTCAACAAGTTCAATATCATCTTTCAAATCATCTTTGGTAAACCAATTCCGATAATTTTGAAAATTTGTTTTTGTAAAACTTATACCAAGTTTTTTCTTCATTTCTAAATAATTTTTGTTTTCCCACAGATTGTACAGGAATAAGATATGGGAAGCTAAACAGAAAAGGATAACGCCTCGCCATACATTTTTCTGAAATCTGCTCTGCTAACAGGTTTTGGATTATTCGGATGACAGAAATCCGCAAAGGCAAGATCCGCCAAAGTTTCAAGATGTTCTTCCCTGACGCCGATGTTGTGCAGGTTAATGGGCATATCCATGCGCTGATTTAGATCGAATAAATGTTTAACAACTGCTTCGCCCGTTTCTTCTTTCAATTCCATTGTCCGGGCAATTCTCCTGAATTTATCCTCGGACCCGCTTACATTAAATTGCATTCCATAAGGCAAATTTACCGCATTCGCTAAACCATGGTGCGTATCAAGCAACGACGATAACGGATGCGCGAGAGAATGAACAACACCCAAACCTTTTTGAAAAGCGACAGCGCCCATTAACGATGCAATCATCATTTTACTTCTGGATTCAATATCAGGTTTGTTCACCGCGTCAACAATTGATCCATTGATCAGGTGAATCCCTTCCAGTGCAATTCCGTCGGCCATTGGGTGAAACCCCTTTGCAAGAAATGCTTCCATATTGTGGGTAAGCGCGTCCATGCCGGTTGCTGCGGTAACAGACGGTGGCAGATCCATGGTCAGTGAGGGATCGGCAAAAACAATTTTCGCCAACAATTTGGGAGAAAATAAAATTCTTTTTCGGTGAGTATCGTCTTCCGAAATGATTGCACTGCGACCCACCTCACTTCCTGTCCCACTGGTGGTGGGAATGGTAATAAAATACGGAATTTCTTTTGTGACGTATTTGTCTCCACCAATAAGATCATCATAATCAAATAGATCGCGGTGGTGATTGATGCGTAAAGCTATCGCCCGCGCTACATCCATCGCTGCGCCGCCACCAATGCCGATAATTGAATCTCTTTTCGCAGCCTGAAACATCTCCCCACCCTTTATTACATCAGATTTGACCGGATTTTTGTGTATACCTGAAAATACCTCGACTGAAATAGATTTTATAGAAATACTGTCAACTATTTCTTTAAAAAACCCCAATTGCCTTACAACCGGATCGGTAACGATAAGCGGATGTAGCAGACCGTTAGCTTTAAGATGCTCAGGTAATTCTTTAATGGCACCCACCCCAAACCGAATTATTGTTGGGAAATTATACTGGCGAACCATATTAAAATCGATCATTAATTTTCACTTTGATCCAGCAAAGCTACATAAGAGGAAAAGAAGCAAAGAATTTTTTTGAAAGATAAACTTTCGGAAGAATGGGGAATAGTGAACTACCGAAGGATTGCCATTTAAGGAATACGCGATGACCTCATGCCGATATCTCAGAATATATTTTATATTATTTCAAAATACCTTTTCAGTTCCCAGTCAGTAACCACCTTTGAAAATTGGCGCCATTCCCATTCGCGGGTCCGGGCAAAATGATCAACAAAATCTTTTCCGAAAAGTAGTTTGGAAATTTCTGACTCTTTCATTGCCTGCGTTGCATCCCACAAATTCTTTGGCAAGACACCATTATTTTTGTCCGCATAACCATTACCGGAAGTTGCTGGAATCTTTAATTTTAATTTGTGCTTTACTCCATACAGCCCCGAAGCAAGACAGGCCGCCATGGCGAGATAAGGATTAGAATCCGAGCCGACAACTCTTGTCTCCAAACGCGCAGATGCGGCGCCTGCTGGTAAGACCCGCAAAGCAGTGGTACGGTTATCAATTGCCCAGGTTAAGGTTGTGGGAGCCCAAGCACCTTCGACCAATCGCTTGTAGCTGTTGATGGTTGGCGCATACATCGGCAAAATATGCCCAAGACAATGCAATTGTCCGGCGATGTAATTTTCGAGTAGGGCGCTCACTTTTGTTTTTGATTTTTTATCGAAAAATAAATTTTCTTTTCCATCTGCTGACCATAAACTCTGGTGAACATGCCCGCTGCAGCCGGGTAAATTTTCATTCCACTTCGCCATAAACGTTGCCATCAACCCATGATGATGAGCAATTTCTTTAACACCACTCTTAAAAAGAACTGCCCTGTCGGCGGCTTCCAAGATTTCTGCATATGAAATGGCTGCTTCATAGACTCCGGGTCCTGTTTCAGTATGAATGCCTTCGAGCGGGACATTAAATTTTTTTAATGAATCAAAAAGATCATGGAAGAATTCACTTTTTTGGGATGCCCGCAAAATCGAATACCCGAACATTCCATGCGTCATTGGTTTTAGACCGTTGAATTTATTGGCATACAGTTCGTCGCTGTTATCAATAAAATTAAACCATTCAAATTCCTGGGAGAAAAAAGGTATAAAACCCGCATCCTTTGCCTGCCGGGCGATCGTTCTCAGCAGACTGCGAGGACAAGCGATCATATCTTTTCCTTTTGCATTGCTAAAATCTGCCAGAAAAAACGGAAGATTATTTTCCCAGGGAATTTTGCGGAAAGTTTTGATATCAACCACTGCATTTGCGTCGGGATAGCCGGTATGCCAGCCGGTGATCTGCGCATTGTCATAGGCTGCATCATTGGCATCCCATCCGAAAACTACGTCGCAAAAGCCAAAGCCTTTTTCAGCAATGGATTTGAATTTTTCAAAACTGATGACCTTGCCGCGCAAAATGCCGTCAATATCAACTACGGCTAATTTTATTTTCTGTGTATTTTGTTCAGATAATTGGTTAAGTATGTCAGTCAGTGATTGCATGTTTGGCATCATGGTATTTTTTAAAACTAAAAATTCTACAGAAAAATCATCCTGCCAAATGAAGTTAAGCAAAACAATAAATATACCCGAACACGCTTGATTTTGATGTGTAAATTATAAGTTGCGCGATAAGGAATTATACCAATCATCCCATTTTGCTGGGATTTCGATAATTGCAAAAACCGGTGTAAAGACTTTGTATTGGAAGATATGTCTTTAAAAATTCAACAAGAACGCAGTCCCCTCACCGTCTACAGATTGCACGTGAATATTCCCTTTGTGCAGCATCATTATCTGTTTGCATAAACTAAGTCCGATTCCGCTGCCGCTTTTTTTGGTACTGAAAAATGGAATGAAGATCTTATCAATGAGTTCGGGGGGCATGCCGCTGCCATTGTCGGTTACTTTGATGGTGGTTTTGTTATTGGATGACTGGCTTGCCGATAAGGTAATGCGCGGATTCAGCTTATCTTTTACTGCTTCAACTGCATTTACGATCAGGTTAATTAGTACTTGTTCTACCAGACTGGAATCCGCTTCCAGCTTCATGTCCGTGTCTTTTAATATTATTTCCAAATCAATATTTTTCTGCTCAAGTGTCGGCTGCATCAGTTGATGCAGGTTCTCGAAAAGATCAATAACATAAATACTCTTCAGATTCGGTGTGCTGATCTTATTCAGATTTCTGTAGGTCTCTGCAAAACGCAACAAACCTTCACTTCTGCGTTTGATGGTGTCAATGCCTAATTCAAGATCTTCAATAACGCCACCATCCTCTCGGATATGAGTGACTGAATTTTGCAAGCGGTTTAACATCGTATCTGCCAACGAAGAAATGGGTGCAATGGAATTCATTATTTCGTGCGTCATCACACTAAGTAATTTTTGCCAGGCTTTTGCTTCGTTTTCATCCAGCGCTTCATCCACATTTTGAAATGCGATCAGTTTGTAAATTTTTTTCTCGGTTTGAAAAGCTGTCGCCGATAGCAATACTTTAAATCCTGAATTATTTTTCGAAATGGAGATCACCTTGTTTTCCCCCGGTTTTAATGCAAGGATTTCTTCATACAGAGCTGCATCTCTTTTTTCCAATGATTGAATGGTGCGCAGGTAAGGAATGCCGATCATCTTTTTTAAAGATTCATTCATCCAGCCGATTTCCCCGTTTTTATTTTCATAAGAAAGAATTCCGGTATCAACCAATTCCAGAATTTTCTGCAGGTATTGGTATTGCGTTTCCCTTTCCCTGCTGATCACTTTGAAAGTGGTATTGATCTCGTTAAACCCTTTTCGAAGAGGCTGCAATTCCAGGGGCGCTTGCTTTACATCAAAATACCTCGAAAAATCCCGGTAATGTACAGATTCAACAAACTGCTGCACCTCATCCTGCGCCTTTCTGTTGAACCGATAAAAATCAAAAAGTTGAAATATTATTATTACCGACGACAATAATAAATACAACCAAAATCCTTTTATTAAAAAAAAGGAAGATGCTCCGAGTACAATGAAAAGCAAAATTACCCGGAGGACAAGACGTAATTGGTAGCGGTCAAATATCATATTTGCTTAAGCGGCGATACAATGCCGTGCGCGTTATTCCAAGTTCTTTGGCGGCTTTGGTAATATTTCCGTTGTATTTTTCTATTACCTGAAGAATGGTATTTTTTTCTATCGTGCTCAATTTAAGATCTTTTGGTTCATCATCATCAGTTTCTTTTGCAGATTCCAATGGTGAAAAAATTATATCTTTTGCTTTCAGCACATCATTTTCGGCCATTATTACTGCACGTTCAATTGCATACTGCAACTCGCGTACATTGCCAGGATAATTATAAGTTCTCAGTTTTTCCAGAGCCGATTCATCGAACTGATGAAAAGTTTTTAAATATTTACCGGCGTAAATTCGTCCAAAATGTTTAGCCAGCAAAATGATATCTTCTCCGCGTTTTCGCAGGGGAGGCATGACAATTTCAACTGTATTAATTCGATAGATCAGATCTTTCCTAAACCTGTTTTCGTTGGCAAGCTCGCTCATGGCAACATTGGTTGCGCAAATGAGCCGGATATCCACAGGAACCGGTTGATTTGTTCCCAGCCTTGTTATTTGCCTTCCCTGCAATACAGACAATAATTTTACCTGTTGATGTAATAATATGTTTCCGATCTCATCAAGAAACAAGGTCCCGGTGTCGGCCATTTCAAAACGACCCATCCTGTCTTCACGTGCATCCGTGAATGAACCCTTTTTATGACCGAATAACTCACTTTCAAAAAGCGATTCTGTAAGTGCACCAACATCAACTTTCACAAAAGGGTTTTCCGACCGCAATGAATGCTGATGAATTGCTTTGGCGATCAAATCTTTCCCGGTTCCGTTTTCTCCCAAAATTAAAATATTGGCATCTGTAGGGGCAATTTTTTCAAGCTTATAAAAAATATCCCGCATCACTTCCGACTCGCCTATAATCTCAGAACCCATGGAAGGAACTGGTAATAAAGAATGCAGGCTCGTTGTTTTTGAATCTTTTTTTCGTAATGCTTCCCGCATGGTAACTATGAGCTTTTCATTATGCCAGGGTTTCACGATAAAATCTGCAGCGCCTTCTTTGAGAGAACGTACCGCCAGATCAATATCGCCATAAGCTGTGATCATGATTACTGCAGCTTCTGAACCAAATTCTTTTATCTTCTTCAACCAAAACAACCCTTCATTGCCGGTATTGATCGAGCTGTTAAAATTCATATCCAGTAAAATGATATCGAAAGATTGCTTGCTGAGTATGGATCGAATATTTTCCGGATTTTTTTCCGTCATCACTTCGGCAGCTTCTGTTTTCAATAATAACCGCACTGCAGTCAGCACATCCGTGTCGTCATCAATCACCAGTATAGAGGCGTTTTTCAAAACCATGTGTGTAGTTAAAAATTTTTTTTAAACCAGATGCAACAATTCTATTCCACAACTATACCTTAAATGTAAGGTTGTGGCAATTAATTTTTTAGCGTGAAACTATGAAAATAAAGTGTATCAAAAACGAACAGTTTGTGTATCGGAAACGAACTATTTCGTATATTAACAACCACTAAGCTCTTGTAAATCATCCAAATTGTATTCTGGCATGTATTTGTCATTAGCGAGGGGTAATTATTAAGCTCTTTAGAAATTTCCTTATGTAGTAGAACAACGCCCGATATTTCCATACCGGGCCTTTTAAAAAAACGAAAAAAAAGATATTGTCACATGGTAGATAGAGTTATTGCAAAGAAGAAATGGTCAACCAAACGACTATTGACCATCGGCGGAATTCTTGCGCTGGTACTATTGATTGCTGGTAGTTTTTATTTTACGTCGGGTAAATCACGATTGAATGTTGATCTTGAACGCATTACAGTAAGCACAGTTACTAAAGGTCCTTTCCAGGAAACCATTCCGAGAAACGGTGTGGTACAACCAATAAACAGTATTTATTTAGACGCAATTGAAGGTGGACGGGTGGAAGAAAAATATGTCGAAGATGGAGCCATATTGAAGAAAGGCGAGCCGATTCTTCGATTGTCGAATACTGACCTGATGGAAAATATGATGACACAGCAAAACCAGGTATATAACACCTTGACGCAGATGCAGATCAATCATAACAACGCGATGCAGAATACAGTTAATAAACAAACTGCTGTAGCTGATGCGGAAGCACTGTATAATGAAGCGGCCCGTGTTTATAATCTTGATAAAAAATTATATGCTGAAAAAGTAATCGGGCTGCAGGAATATAAAACAGCAGAAAATAATTATAACTATTTGTTGAATAAAAGAGCGCTTACGTTGCAGATTTTACAGCAGGATTCCGTATCACGTGCACAGCAGGAAATGCAGGATAGACGTTCTTACCAGGCGTCTCAGGAAGCGCTTCATATAATGCAGCAAAAAGTAGGTGATCTCATCGTTCGTGCATATGTTGATGGTCAACTTACATCCCTAGATGCCGAAGTTGGACAAAATAAAAACAAAGGAGAAAGACTTGGACAGCTTGATGTACTGAGTGGTTTTAAAATTCGCGTCGATGTGGATGACCATTATATCGCCAGAATTTTTCCTGGACTGAAAGGACATTTTGACTTTAATGATACAACCTATCAATTGGTGATCAAAAAAGTGTATACGCAGGTATTGAACGGAGTCTTTAATGTGGATATGACCTTTAGCGGAAAGGTTCCCAAAGGATTGCGCCGCGGACAAACTTTGCAGGTATTTTTAGAATTGAGTGAAGAAAGGACGTCCACACTTGTTCCCCGTGGTGGTTTCTTTCAGCAAACCGGCGGTAACTGGATATTCAAGGTTAGTGATGATGGAAAGAAAGCCTATCGCGTCGATATTACGCTCGGCAATCAAAACTCAGATTTTTATGAGGTTTTGCAAGGATTAAAGCCGGGAGACAAAGTAATTACAAGCAGCTATGAAAATTACGGCAACATGCAGGAATTGATCCTGAAAAATTAATAACCTTTTATTGTAACAGTTTTTTAAAAAATACGTCATACAAACACTCATCATCCAAATTCATAATTATGATTAAGATCACCGATCTCGAGAAAATCTACCGCACTGAAGAGGTGGAGACCATTGCACTGAACAAACTTACCATCGAAGTAAAAGATGGTGAATTTGTAGCAGTGATGGGGCCTTCAGGTTGCGGAAAATCTACGCTGCTAAACATCCTGGGATTATTAGACGACCCCGATAACGGAAGCTTTGTTTTTAACCAGATTGAAGTCGCTCATTTTAATGAACGCAAACGGGCTGATTTACGCAAACACAATATCGGCTTCGTTTTTCAAAGCTTTAATTTGATAGACGAGTTAACTGTTTTTGAAAATGTGGAATTACCATTAATTTATACGGGGGTGAAATCTGCGGACAGAAAAAAACGCGTCGAAGCAGTTCTGGATAAAGTGCAGATCATGCATCGCCGGAACCATTATCCACAGCAACTCTCGGGTGGTCAGCAACAGCGTGTGGCAGTTGCGCGAGCAGTGGTGAATAATCCAAAACTCATTCTTGCCGATGAGCCCACAGGAAATCTTGATAGTCATAACGGTAATGACGTAATGCAGTTATTAACTGAATTAAATGAACAGGGAACAACCATTGTAATGGTTACGCACAGTGAACATGATGCAGGTTACAGTCATCGAATTATCCGCATGCTTGACGGAACCACTGTTACTGAAAATATCCTGATATAAGAATATTAACCCAAAAATTCTTCTATGTAAAACTTTTTAATGCCGGATAACGGGCGTCGCCCGCGTATATAATTTTTAAACAGGTAAAAGTATAGCCATGTTTTATAATTATTTTAAAACAGCCTTTAGAAATTTATTACGCAATAAAGGGTACGCTGTAATAAATATTGTTGGATTAGCAGTAGGTATTGCAGCGTGCCTTCTTATTTTTTTGGTAATACAATTTGAAACAAGTTTTGACAATTTCCACACAAAGAAAAATCAGATATACCGTCTCGGCACTGGCCTTAACAGCCAGGATGGATTGAGTTATACCGGAGGCTCTGCTTTTCCCGTTGGACCGCAAATTCGCATTGATTTTCCCCAGGTAAAACAAGTCGCTTCCATTTTTAATAATGGCGGACAGGTAACCATTGAAGGCGACAGTTCCCCGCAAAAGAAATTTAACGAAAATAATTTTTTTTATGTTGAACCGGAGTTTTTTAAAGTATTCGATTTTGGATGGCTTGCCGGTAATGCGGAAACCTGCCTGAAAGATCCAAACAGCGCAGTACTTACACAATCAACGGCAGAAAAATATTTTGGCGACTGGAGATATGCCATTGGAAAAACGTTCAAGTATGAAAATAAAACGCTTTATAAAGTTTGCGGAATATTAAAAAATGTTCCTGCTAATTCGGATTTTCCTTTGGGCATTTTGGTATCTTATTCGGCTCTTCAAAACACATACGTAAAAAATAATCTAAGCGATTGGGTAAGCACTTTTGGAGATGCTTATACTTTTGTGGTTTTGCCTCCTGAACTTTCTCAAAATAAATTTAACGCTCAGTTAAAAACATTTGCAAAAAAACACAAGCCTGTTGAGTATGCAGCAGACGCCCCAACTGCACAACCATTAACTGAAATGCATTTTGATGACAGGTTTGGAAATTATTCTGGTCACACTTTCAGTCATTCATTAATAAATGCGTTGGCCTTGATAGGAATTTTTCTTATTGTAATTGCGTCTGTAAATTTTATAAATCTCGCTACGGCGCAGGCGATTAACCGTTCAAAAGAAGTCGGCATCCGGAAAGTTTTGGGCAGCAACAGAACACAACTTGCATTTCAATTCATCGGCGAAACATTTCTTATTACACTTGCTTCAATGATCATTGCTGTTTCAATGGCAGCGGTTGCATTGCCCTTTTTAAATCAATTGCTTGAAGTGAAAATGACAATGAGTTTAGTAACTAACCCTGTATTACTATTATTTTTTGCGATTACTGTTTTGCTTGTTACATTTTTATCCGGAATTTATCCGGCAATTATTTTGTCGGGATTTAACCCGATCACCGCATTAAAAAGTAAGATCACTTCCAAAATGGTTGGTGGTCTTTCATTAAGAAGGGTGCTGGTAGTTTTGCAATTTGTAATTGCTCAGGTTTTAATTATCGGAATGCTGATTGTAGTAAGCCAGATGAATTATTTCAGAAGCGCTTCTCTTGGTTTTGATAAGGCGGCCATTCTCAATGTTCCTTTTCCTGGTGACAGTATTAGCCGGACAAGACTTGAGTATGTACGCGATAACCTTCTCAAAAACCCCGACATCAGAAATGTGAGTTTCAGTTTTGCGAGCCCATCCTCGGAAAGCAACTGGGGTAGCGATTTTTCATTTGATCATGCTTCCAAAAACACAGATTTCAGCGCCAATTTAAAATGGGCAGATGAAAATTATTTTAAAACATATAACCTGCAGTTTGTTGCAGGCCGCCCTTATTATCATTCCGATACTGTTCGTGAATTTGTAGTAAATGAAACCCTGCTAAAAAAATTAGGCATTCGTGATCCGAAAGATGCTATCGGAAAACAAATTAATTTTTGGAAGGGAGGCAAAGTGGCAAAAATCGTTGGCGTGATACGCGATTTTAATTCTTATTCTTTGCGTAAACCAATGGCTCCCGTGGTGATGAGTTCGTGGAAGGATGTTTACCAAACCATCAACATAAAAATAAAACCGGGTGCGGAAAAAACATCCCTGCCATTTATTGAAAAAATATGGAACACTGCATTCCCGGATTATGTGTATGAATATAAATTTCTTGATGAGACGGTCGCGAATTTTTATAAGCAGGAGAATCAACTTTCCACGTTGTACAAAATTTTTGCAGGACTAGCGATATTTATTTCTTGCCTTGGTTTATATGGCTTGGTATCATTCATGGCTGTGCAAAGAACAAAAGAAGTAGGTATCCGCAAAGTGCTCGGAGCTTCTGTTCAAACCATCATTTTTCTTTTTTCAAAAGAATTTACGTTACTCATCATCATTGCTTTTGCCATTGCTACACCTGTTTCTTATTTCATTATGCACAATTGGTTGCAGAATTACACTTACCGCATAAATGTAAGTGTATCAATATTTTTATTGGCAATTGCGGGTTCGGTAATTATTGCCTGGATAACCGTTGGATATCGGGCGATTAAAGCGGCTGTTGCTAATCCAGTGAAGAGTTTAAGGACAGAATGACCTTTTCATATACCCTCTTCCACTCGTGTAGCGGGAGATGCAAGAGCTTGAGCACTATTCAACAGATGAATGTGAGGAGGTAAAATGATTATTTAAGTTATGAATCGCAGTCCTTCTCCGGGCGGAGAATGATAAAGAGATGAGTCCGAATAATTGACAAAGGATCATGGATAATTGATAATAACTATGTTTCGATTGGCCACGACCTTTAGGTCGCGGAATGATTTTAAAATTTGAGATCTCGATTTTGTGAGACCTGAGCGGAATAAGGGAATGGATAATTGATAATAAAGAAATCGTACATCTTACGCCCCAAATGGTATAACATGCTTAAGAATTACTTCAGAATTGCTGTCAGAAATTTAATAAAGAATAAAACTTTTTCTTTTATTAATGTTTTTGGTTTAGCTGTAGGACTTACATGCTGCATGCTGATCGCTGCTTTTTTGTTTGATGAGCTGAATTATGATAAATATCCTGAGCATGCTAACCAGATATATCGTGTTGGTTTTAAAATAATACAAAATGGCGGAGTTGCTGATTATCCCAATGTAGATGTTGCCGTCGGCGCCGGCATTAAAAATACTTTTCCGGAAGTGCTTGCTTCAACAAGAATTAATTGTTGGAATGATATATTTATTCACTATCAGGACAAGCAATTCAAAGAACAACATGTTGCTTTTTGCGATTCGAATTTTCTGAAACTATTTTCCATTTCCCTAATTGAGGGGGATGATAAAACAGCTTTGGTTGCTCCTAATTCTGTTGTAATCAGTAAAGCATTTGCAAAAAAATATTTTGGAGATGAATCCGCAATGGGCAAAGCATTGACAATAGGCAGAACCGCATTTAAAGTGACCGGAATAATTGAGAAAGTACCTGACAACAGTCATTTTCATTATGATGCATTTGTAAGCATGACCTCAAATAATTATGCTATACAAGGGCACACATGGAGTAATCTTGGTTTTTATACTTACCTGTTATTAAATAAAGAGGCAGACCCAAAAAAATTAGAAGCTAAATTTCCACAACTCATTACAAAATATGTAGCGCCGGAAGATGCACGTGATATGGGGATTAGCTTAGCTGAAGCGCAAAAAACTGTGAACAACTGGAGTTTTTATCTGATGCCGGTAACTGATATTCATCTTCATTCCAATACCAAATATGAGCTGGAAGCAAATAGTGACATTCAATACATATATATTTTTGGTGCGCTCGCTATATTTATATTATTGCTTGCCTGTGTTAATTTTACAAATCTTTCTACAGCAAGTTCGGCGAAACGTTCGCGTGAAGTGGGGATACGCAAAGTGTTGGGTTCTGTAAAGGTTCAATTAATATTTCAGTTTCTTACAGAATCTGTTTTGCTTACCTGTTGCGCAATGATTTTTGCTTTACTGTTTGTGTATTTATTATTGCCATCATTCGACCATCTTTCGGGAAAGCATATTAGTATTTTATTTTTTCTGAATTACAAATCGCTTTTTGCTGCGGGTGGATTAATATTTCTTGTTGGTATATTAGCGGGGATATATCCTGCATTTTTTCTTTCTTCTTTTAAAACCATCAGCGTATTAAAAGGAGCTTCTCCAAATACTCCCGCCAAAAGAAGCGGGCTTCGCAGCAGGTTGGTTGTTTTTCAATTTATGATCTCCGCTGCATTGATCATTGCGACTATTGTTGTATATCAGCAGTTGCATTTTATGCAAAATATAAAGTTGGGCTACGATAAGGAACAGGTTCTTGTATTGCAGGATACTTACGGGTTAGATAGCAATCAATACGCTTTTAAACAAAAACTTTTGAATGACAGCCGTATAGTAAATGCAACTATTTCGAGAGATGTGCCTGTTGGTCGCGAAGAAGGAAGTATGGATGGCTCGGAGGTCTATGCAAAAGAAAATAAAGCGAATGAAAATGCGAGCGAAATTCACGCAAACTTTTTTCACGTTGATTACGATTATGCATCAACGTTGGGAATGAAAGTCATTGCGGGAAGAAATTTTTCTAAAGACTTTCATGGCGATTCATCTGCGGTTGTCATTAATGAAGCCGCCGTTCGTGACCTGGGTTGGAAAGATAATAATGCAGCAATTAATAAGACGATCATTTCTTCAGGGCAGCATCAATATAATGTTATAGGAGTAGTGCACGATTTTAATTACGCATCGGCAAAGCAAAAAATTGCTCCGGTAATGATGATGCTCGGGCGGAATTTTGGCGGGATCATGGTAAAAATTAAAACGGCAAATATTGAAGATTTTTTAGCAGATGTAAAGAAAGACTGGAACGGTTATAATTCCAGAACTCCATTTGCTTATTATTTTCTTGATGAAAAATTCGCATCCCTTTATGCAGCCGAAGAAAAGACAGGGCAAATATTTACCATGTTCGCAGTGATCGCTGTGCTGATCGCCAGTCTTGGTTTATTTGGATTGGTCGCGTTCACAACAGAGCAGCGTACTAAAGAAATTGGCATTCGCAAGGTACTCGGCGCATCAATAAAGCAGGTGCTTGTACTTATATCAAAAGAATTTTTATTGCTGGTTTGTGTCGCATTTATTATTTCCATACCTATAACATGGTGGGCAATGCACAACTGGTTAAACAATTTTGCATATCGCATAAATATAAGCTGGTGGGTCTTTTTTGAAGCAGGATTGTTAGCAGTATTGATCGCATTAATGGCAATAAGTTTTTTGGCAATAAAAGCCGCAGTGGCTAATCCGGTGAGATCATTGCGCACCGAATAGCGGGTGGTAAGGTGGCGAGTCAGTGAGATGCCGTCCAGCTCGGGCATTTATCCCGGGGGAAGACGAGGATTAAAATTTATTCAGGTGTCATGTTTAAAAATTATTTCAAGATTGCGTGGAGAAATTTATTGAAAGACAGGATGTCTTCCGTAATAAATATCGGCGGACTTGCTGTTGGCATGGCTGTGGCGTTGCTGATCGGATTTTGGATCTACGATGAACTTAACTTCAACAAAAGTTTTAAGAATTACGATCATATTGCCACCTTAATGCAGCACCAAACGGCGAATGGAAATATTTCAACTTTTAATGCCATGCCGTTGCCCCTGGGCGAAGAATTACAAACCAATTACGGAAATAATTTTAAGTACGTGGTGATGTCTTCCTGGATGGGAGATGGCATCATTACATCCGGCGAAAAGAATCTTTCCAGGCGTGGCATGTTTATGGATGTTGATGCGCTAAGAATGTTTTCTCTTACTATGATCGAAGGAACTTATGATGGATTGAAATATCCGAATTCAATAATCATTTCTTCATCAACCGCAAAAGCTTTTTTTGGAAATGAAGAGCCGATGAATAAGCTGATGAAGATTGGAAATAAGCTGGATGTTAAAGTAACAGGCGTTTTTAAGGATATGCCAATCAATACAGATCTTGCTGGTCTTGATTATATTTCCCCATGGAGTTTATATCTGACCAGTGAAAAATGGATCATGCAGGAAAAAACGCAATGGGATGATAATTCATTTCAAATTTATGTGCAGGTAGCAGACCATGTGGACTTTAATGCGGTTGATAAAAATATAATACACTCAAAAAATATTCACGATGCGCCTGAAGACAAAAAACATAACGCGCAAATTTTTCTAAATCCGATGCGCGACTGGCATTTGCGAACGCATTTTGAGGATGGAATAAGAACCGGAGGTCCGATAGAGTATGTTAAGTTATTCAGTATCATCGGCGTTTTTGTTTTATTGCTTGCCTGTATCAATTTTATGAACCTCAGTACAGCACGCAGCGAAAAACGCGCAAAAGAAGTCGGCATTCGTAAGTCAATCGGGTCTTTGCGTGGGCAACTCGTAACGCAATTTTATATTGAATCCTTATTGATTGTTGTATTATCATTCGCATTGTCATTATTATTTGTTCAACTTATTCTGCCATGGTTCAATGAGGTGGCTGATAAAAAAATGGTCATCCCCTGGGCAAATCCTTATTTCTGGATCGGTGGCCTGGGTTTTTCGTTTATTACCGGAATCTTTGCAGGCAGTTATCCCGCGCTTTATTTGTCTTCATTTCAACCTATAAAAGTCTTGAAAGGAACTTTTAAGGTTGGTCGCCTCGCTGCAATTCCGCGACAGGTTTTAGTGGTAATGCAGTTCAGCATTTCTCTTGCACTGATCATCGGAACTATTGTTGTATTCGATCAAATTCAGTTTTCCAAAGACAGACCGATCGGTTATGATAGAAATGGACTGCTGATGATAAGAATGAAGACACCGGATTTTTATGGAAAATTTGACTTGCTCGAGAATGAATTAAAAAGCTCCGGTACCATTGAAAAAATGGCTGAATCATCCAGTCCGCTGACGGATGTGTATTCTAGCGGCAATCAGTATACCTGGCCAGGACGAGATCCGAAGCTTGATGAAGATTTTGAGACCGTTTGGGTAACGCACGATTATGGAAAAGCCATTAGCTGGCAATTCAAAGAAGGCAGGGATTTTTCCAAAGATTTTAAATCGGATTCATCTGCTATTGTATTAAATGAATCTGCGGTAAAATATATGGGATTGAAGAACCCCGTAGGCACAGTTGTAAAACGTGGACTGGGGGTGAATGCAAAAAACTTTATCGTGATCGGAGTTATAAAAGATATGCTTATGGAATCGCCATACGAGGCCGTAAAGCAAACTATCTACTACATGGACTACGAAAATGTTAACTGGATAATTTTAAAATTGAATCCGAACAAAAGCGCGACACAATCCCTGGTAAAAGTTGAATCAGTTTTCAAAAAATATATTCCTTCTGTTCCATTTGATTACAAATTTGCGGACAAAGAATTTGCGTCAAAATTCGCTGCAGAAGAGCGCATTGGGGTATTGTCAACCTTTTTTGCGGCGCTCGCCATTTTTATAAGTTGTCTTGGTTTGTTCGGACTTGCATCATTTGTCGCCGAACAACGCACAAAAGAAATTGGCGTCAGAAAAGTGCTTGGTGCATCATTATTTGATTTATGGCGACTATTATCAAAAGACTTTTTATTGCTGGTTGCGATCTCATTGCTAATTGCAATTCCGGTTTCATATTATTTTATGAGCAATTGGTTATTGCATTATCCATATCGTACAAATATTTCTTGGTGGGTTTTTGGAATTTCCGGAGTTGGTGCAATGCTCATTACTTTATTAACGGTGAGTTTCCAGGCGATAAAAGCGGCCGTGGTGAATCCGGTGAAATCATTAAGAACCGAATAGCTAGTATTGTTTGGCGAGTGGGAAAGTTTGAAAAGCGCCGGCATTTATGAGGGGATGGCGGAAGCCTAACGATAATGGACAACCAATTTGGGACGACAGTTGTTTTGAATTTCTTAGGTACAGGGGTCCGCAAGTTGGCAGTACGATGCACAACAGAGATCAAATGCCGGGTAATCAAAATGGATAATCGATGACTGACAATTGATAATTACTTATGGATATCTGAATTGAAGAGATCAGCAATCACTAAATCAGACATCAGAAATTTGTTTTTTTATGATCAATAATTTTTTGAAAACAACTTTTCGCAGCTTGTGGAAAAATAAAACCTACAGTTTCCTGAATATTTTTGGACTGGCAATTGGTATTGCATGTGCCGGATTAATTTTTTTGTGGGTTGAAAGCGAAGTGAATTTTGATAGGTTTAATGTGAAAAAGGACCAGTTATATTTTGTCCGCGTAAATTCAATGTTGGAATCCAGCACCTTCACGCACGGATCGAGTCCGGGTATCTTGGGACCGGCAATACAGGCGGAAATTCCCGGTATCGCGAATACCTGCCGGATGACTGAAAATGAAACTTCATTACTCTTCAATATTAATGAAAGATCTATGTATGCTGAAGGCAAATATGTGGAACCTTCAATGTTTGATATGTTTACAATGCCTTTTGTGCAGGGAAATTCAAAAAGTGCTTTTGCGCAATTATATTCCATCGTGATCACAGAAAAAACCGCAAAGAAATTTTTTGGTGATGATAAAAATGTTATAGGTAAAACAGTCCGCGTTGATAACAAACAGAATTATGTTGTCAGTGGTGTTCTAAAGGATATTCCTGAAAATTCTTCTTTGCAATTCGAATGGGTTGCCCCTTTTCAAATTTGGTATCAGCAAAGCCCGTGGGCATATAAATGGGAAAATAATTGCCTCAGCACTTATGTAGAAGTAAAACCCGGAGCAAACCTCGCGAACATAAATAAGCAGATGTACAATTTTGTACAAAAGAGAGCGCCTACATCAACCGGGCATGTTTTTTTATTTGGTATGAACGACTGGCATTTGTATAATGATTTTCAAAATGGCAAACAAACGGGCGGTGGACAAATTGAATACGTTCGATTATTTTCCATCATTGCGTGGGTTATTTTATTGATAGCCTGTATCAACTTTATGAATCTCGCAACTGCGCGCAGCGAAAAACGTGCACGTGAAGTTGGAGTGAGAAAAGTATTGGGCGCAGGAAGAAAAAGACTAATCTCCCAATTTATCGGTGAAGCATTATTAATGGCATTTCTCTCTGCAGTTGCTGGAGTATTTATCATGTCCTTCACGTTATCCGGATTTAATGTATTGGTTCAAAAAGACCTTTCATTAGGATTAAATAACCCATTTCACATCATAATGTTATTGCTCATCACTTTGATCTGTGGCGTAGTGGCGGGCAGTTATCCCTCATTATATCTTTCATCATTTAATCCTGTATTTGTATTGAAAGGATTAAAATTAAAAACGGGCAGCGCAGCATTGATAAGAAAAGGATTGGTGGTGATGCAATTCTCTGTTTCTATTATTTTGATCATAGTCACTATCATTATTTATCAGCAAATTCAACATGTAA